>NZ_JBHYNC010000003.1:0-250921 GCF_042743165.1 Gordonia sp. NPDC058843 | reverse complement strand
TTTCGGACACTCACGAGTGTTCTTTCGTGGTCCACGACGGCCGCTAGGCCGGAGCTACTGAGGTGCGAGGAGCGCAAGCGACGAGCCTCGAAGGGTTTGGCGAGGCACCTCACCAGGACCCTTCGTGACGGCCTCCGCATGCTCCGGCCTCCTCAGGGAGCAGAGATCAACGCTCGCAAGCTCCGGCCTCCTCAGGGAGCAATGAACCGAAGCTCTCTGAGCGGAGGTCGGTCGCTCGCGGATGAGCTACGTCCGTGCCGTCCCGAGGTACGCCTCTTCGATCCGTCCGATGTCTCCCGCAAGAGACCCCGCGGAATCTGTGAGCGCGATCTCGCCGTGAACGAGGACGACCGCCCGGTCGGCGATACCCAGCGCCAACCGAACGTGCTGTTCGACGAGTACCACGGCGGTGCCATCGGTATCGGCGACATCCCGCAGCACAGGCAGGATCGATTCGACGATGATGGGCGCCAGTCCCATGCTCAGTTCGTCGATCAACAGCACCTTTGGTTGCTGCAACAGCGCGCGCCCGATCGCGAGCATCTGCTGCTCTCCTCCGGACAGTTCGCCGGCGGCGACCTTCAGTCGCGCACGCAGGGCGGGGAAATGGTCGAGTACTCGGTCGACGGCTTCGGTCCTGGCGGATCCGCGTCGTCGAATGGCCAGTTGGAGGTTCTGTCGTGTCGACAGCTGTTTGAACAGCGACCGGTCGTCGGGTACCAGCACGAGGCCGGCGCGCACCGCCGCACGGGCATCGCCGGCACGAACCGCCTGTCCACCGACGCTGACCCCACCGTCCAGGCGAGGCAGCAAACCGGCGAGCGTTGTGAGCAGCGTCGTCTTCCCGGCCCCGTTCGGCCCGAGTAGCGCGACGATCTCGCCGGCCTCGACGGACAGCTCGAGGCCGTGGACGCAAGCCTTGCCACGTGCGTAACCCGCGTCCAGACCGCGGCATTCGAGCACAGTCATGGTGTCATCTCCTTCGTCGCCGAATGAGTCTCGGAGACAGAGCTGTTCGATGGCGGTGGGTCGGCAGGGTCGGTGGTCCCGGCGACTGCTGACGACGGCGTGCCGAGGTAGGCGTTGACGACCGCCGGTGAGCGTCGGATCTCGTCCGGGGTGCCCTCGGCGATCACGGAACCGAGATCGAGAACGATGACCCGATCGCACAAACTGAGCACGAGATCCATGTCGTGATCGACGAGGACCATGGAGACGCCGTGCGCCCGGGCGGCACGCAACCTCTCCCCCAGCCAGCGGCTTTCGGTGCTGTCGAGTCCGGCGGCTGGCTCGTCGAGCAGCGCGACCTCCGGTTGCCCGGCGAGCACGCGTGCCACTGCGACGAGTTGGCGTTGGCCTTGCGAGAGATCGGCTGCGACAACATCACTCAGGTGGCTGATCTCCAGCATCCGCAGGACGTTGCGGACATTGTCGGCGGTGTCACCCGGTGCCCGACGCGCGGCGATGGCCAAGTTCTCCGCGACCGACAGTTCGCCGTAGAGCTCGATGTCTTGGAAGGTGCGACCTAGTCCCGCTCGACTGCGGCGATGCGGTGCGAGGCCGTTGAGGGTCGTCCCGCCGAGAGTGATCGTTCCGTCTGCGGTCGCGAATCCGCTGATGGCGTCGATCAGCGTTGTCTTCCCGGCGCCGTTGGGCCCGATGAGGCCGACGATCTCGCCGGAGCGCAAGTCGAAGCCGACGCGGTCGACGGCGGTCACAGCGCCGTACCGAACCGTGACGTCCCGCACCGAGAGAATCACCCGGTCACCGGCATCCGGAGACGACGGCGGAGTCGGGGCTGCGTGATCGTCGGCCTGCGGCGGTTCCGATGTGCGGCGCCGACCCGGTACCGGAATCTTGTGCAGATAGCCGATCACGCCGTCGGGACTGGTGACGACGGTGAGTACCAGCAGGATTCCGCTGATCAGCATGTAGTAGTCGCCGAACGAGCCGTACTTGTCGGCAGCGAAGTACATCACCCCGCCCGGGGCGATGATGCCGGCGAGGATCGCTCCGGAGATCGACGTCACCCCCGCGATGTAGAAGACGGCGAAGAGTCCGATGCCGGCGAAGACGGCGTAACTGCCCGCGGTGGCGAGAGTCTGCTGATACGCCAGCAGTGAACCGCCCAGGCCGGCCAGGAAGGACGCGATCGCGAAGGCGATGAGCTTGGTTGCACCGACGTTGATCCCGGCGGCAGCCGCGGACCGTTCGTTGGCGCGCACGGCCAGCATCGACGCGCCGAGTCCGCTCCGGCGCAGAACCGCCACCCCGTAGGCCACCATGGTCAACACGACCAGGCAGAGGATGCCGAACGCAATCCGCGGATACCCCTCTCCCGCACCGATTCCCAGGTCGACGCCGAACAGCGAGGGAGCGTCGACGGGCGCGCCCTGGAGGCCACCGTTGAGTGACGGATTGCGGAACCAGAACGCCTCACAGAACACGGCGAGTGCGAGCGTCGCGACCATGAGGGGCAACCCTCGGACGCGGAGGGCGGGCAGGCCCACGATCACGCCGATGACCATCGCCACGCACGCCGCGAGGAGTGGCGCCAGTGGGAACGGGATGTTCAGGTCCTCGGTGAGTCTGCTGAGTGCATACGCTCCGACTCCGGCCAAGGTGAGCTGCGCGAGCGAGACCTGTCCGGCGTATCCGGTGACGACCACCTGAGACAGCGCAATGATCGCGTAGATCATCGTGGCGATCACGGCCAGCCGAAGACTACCGGAGGTGGTGACGAGCGCGAGTACCGCGACGATCACGCCGAGGATCCCGGGGATGACCAGGTGGTTCGGGCGCGGCGACCGGCCGAGGTCGTTGCGCGTGACCGCACCACGGCCAGGGAGCGGACGACCACGGATGAGCAGGAAGCCGACGATGAGGATCAGCGGGACCGCCTCGGCGACACCGGCGTCGGGCATCCAGTCCCAGGTGGTCTGAAGCTTCGTCGCCTCGGACTGCAGCATGCCGATGACGAGTCCGGCACCGACCGTGATGGAGATCGCGGTGAAGTTGCCGACGAGCGCCGCTGCGAGGGCCGGCACGATGAACATCGTGTAGGCCACCGGGTTCAACGGAACGATCGGTGCGATGAGCACACCGCCGAGCCCCGCGGTGGCCGACGACAGCGCCCAGTTGGCGACCGCGATGCGGTCCGGAGACAGTCCGGTGACCAGTGCGCCCTTCTCGGATTCGGCTGCCGCCTCGGTCGCCACACCGAAACGCGTGTAGCGCAACACGAGTCCTGCGCAGACAGCCAGTCCGACGATGACCGCGGCGAGCAGCAGGCGGTCCGTCGGCACGGCGCTGGAACCGATCGTGAAGGTGTCTACCTTGAAGATCGGACCGACGCTGGGTGCGTTCTCACCGACCCGAAGCGCGATGAGAGCCTGGATGACGAGCATCAGGCCGATCGCGGCGACCGCCTTGGCAAGGGCCGGGGCGGCACGCATCGGACGGAAGACGAGCAGGTAGAGCACGACGCCCAGGATCGCCGCGATGACAACGGAGATGAGCAGTGCGGCAGCGGCTCCCAGGTCGAATCCGAGGGAGATCGTTGCCGGGAAGCCGGGGATCGGGTTGAGGAGTTCTCCTTGGCGCAGGAAGGCGTACGTGTAGGCGGCGTAGAGCGCTACCGCGCCGGTGGCGAAGTTGACGACGCCGGAACTCTTGAACGTCATCACCAGCGCGAGGCCGAGTGCGGCGAAGACGGCCCCGTTGCCGAGGCCGAGAACGAGGAACGCGAGATGGTCGGTCATGGAACTCCTCGATCGGGGCCACGCCGCAGCGTGGCCCCGATCTGCTCGGAACTAGTTGTTGTTTCGAACCACGGTGTTCACCAGCTTGGCGTCGCCGTCGACGTCACTGACCAGGATTGCCTTGCTGCACAGCGAGGTCAGGGGCGGGAAGGCAGTGCCGTCACAGGTGAAGGTGATGCCCGGTGCGGCCGGCAGCGGAACATCCTTGGCAGCTGAGAGGGCCGTGGAGAAGACCTGCGCATCGACGGGTCCCTCGAGGCCTTGCAATTCGCCCAGCGCGGTCATGACCTGGTAGCCGATGTAAGCGAGACCGGCCGGATCGGTGTCGGGTGCGTATTGCGCCATCACACTGCGGTATTGGGTCACGCTCGGGTCGTCCGAGCTGAGGTTCACCGTGGTGAAGGCCTTCGAGTTGGCGATCGCCTCGTTGCCTACGGCGTCGAGGACGGGCTTGTCGAGGCAGCTGGCGATGAGGTATTTGGTCGCGTCGGGCGCCACCGTCTGCAGGGTCTTGAGAACCGAGATGCATTGGCGGGAGTCGCCCAGGATGCTCACCGCATCGGGATTGTCGGCGAGACCGGCGGTGATCTGGGGTGTCAGGTCGGCGACGCCTACCGGGATGGTGACGACGTTGAGTTCGACCCCGGCGCGCTGGAACATCGGATCCCCAAGCGCTCGCACCGATGCGGCCGCATCGCCGGAGTCGCCGATGATGACCGTCACCTTCTTCAGCCCGTCGTTGGCGGCTGTCGCGGCCTGTCCCGCGAGGACGGACACGATTCCGCCGGACAGCATGAACGATCCGGGGGTCGCCATCTCGGCCTGAGACACCGGGGCTTGTGCGACGAACGGGATCTTGGCGCCGGCGATGATCGGCAACATGACCGCGCCCTGCGCGCCCAGCGGCGAGACCACTACCGAAACCTTCTGCTCCACCATCTGATTCGCGCACTTGGTGGCCGAGGCGGGCTCCTCCTGCTGCTTGCAGACCACCAGTTCGATCTGGTGTCCGCCGATCCCGCCGCCGTTGTTGTTCAGGTATTCGACGGCGGCCTCGCTGCCCTCGCGCACCATCGGCGTCGTCACCGCCCCGCCCTCGGGCACGATCAGCCCGACCTTGACCGGGTCGCCGGTGGCCGGATTGCTGGGGAGTTGGCTGGTCTCGCCCGCGGTGGAGGTCTCAGAGCTGTCATCGGCGCACGCCGTCAGCGCCCCGAGTGCGAGCACCCCGGAACAGCCGATCACCGTCGCGGTCCGAAGCACACGCCTGAGTGCACTTGGTGATTTCATGCGATCCCCTTCGATCGTGATTCGACACGTCGCCGATGCCGGGTGTGGCGATCGGCTGAAATGTCGGATTTGATGACTCGGTGGCGACTGTAACCCGCACGTCGCCGTCGCTGATTGGATTCGAAATAATCTGTCCTGCACTGAGTCTCGGCGTAATGGGCCGTCGGTGCACGACGCAGCGCGAACCGTCGGTCCGGTGCCGGAAGACCCCCCGCGGTCGACTCGCGTGACCTCGTCGGCTCGTTGCCGACGAACTCACACTGGACTCAGAGCCAAAAGTTAGACGACCATCCAAACTTTGGGGGCAGAATGCAAGAATTGGTCGTCGGGGTCGCCCCGCGTGCACGAAAGGCACCACATTGACCGAAGCTCCGGCCGTCGGCCGCAGGGAACGCAACAAGCAGCAGACGCGCGAACGCTTGTTGGTCGCCGCGCGTGAGCTGCTCGCCTCTGACGGAAGCGCTGCGACGGTGGAATTGATCGCCGAACGCGCCGAGGTCTCGCGGGCGACGTTCTTCAACTACTTCCCGAGCAAGGACGACCTGCTCACCGATCTGTACGCCCAGCTGATGGGCACGTTCTCACATGTCGTCGACGCGATGCTCGATAAACCGCTGAGCACGTACGACCGCGTGGTGGGTGTGTTCGTCGATTTCGCTCGGTCGTCGGTCGTCGATCCGGATTACATGCGCACGGTGACGAGCGAGATCGAACGGATCTCGTCGATGTCGGGGACCCTCGGCGAACGCAGCCACGTGTTCACGTCCGAGGTGCTCCGGCTCATCGAGCGTGGCGTCGAGCAAGAGGATGTGCGGACCGATCACCCGCCGGAGTTCCTGGCCCAGATGATCGCGGCGATCTACGTGTCGAGCATGCGGTACTGGCAGATCGACCCCGGCTTCGAGGTCGGCGAGAGCTTCGAGCGTGCCGGCCGCTATGCCGCGGAGTCGCTGCTGCCGCGATAGGGCTGATCAGTCGTCGGGTCGAGCGACGTGGGTCTCCCACCGTTCGCGGCGCTCCTCGTCGGTCTGCTCCCACCACGGGGTCCCACGTTCGCCCAGGGCGACCTTTGCTGCCTGAACGCCCTCGCGTGACTCGGGCGCGCCCTTCGTCCGTTTCACGTCTCGCCGCCACGCCATCAGGATCGACTGCAGTTCGGACCGGCGCTCGTCCGGGATCAGCGGATCCGTCGCCCGCCACTTCCGGCCGTTCACGACGATGTGGTGGCCGTCAGGAGTGTGCTCGGGGTCGGGCATGGTTCCACGGTGTCATGCCAGATATCGGTCCTGTGACCCGGATCTCCATGGCGGTATGAGCTGCGGTTCTGTGCGTCCTGCGCCCGCCTTCTCAGGGTCTGCTTAAGTCACCGTGGGTAACCTCGCCGTGTCCTTGCCGATACCGAACTGTTACCCAAACTGAGATGGACAACGTTTTGCCTCTTCACCGTCTGAACACCGACACCTCGACGCGCCCCGCCACCCGCGCCCTGCTCGACTCGACGTCGCGCACTCGGCGGCCCGGGCGCCATCGCGCCGCCTCGCCCACCAGCACCCGGATGCCGCTCCGAGCAGGCGCCCTCGTCGCATTCGTCGGTGCGGTCGGCCTGACCGCCGGCACCGCAGCACAGGCAACGGCGCAGCCTGCTCCCCCGCCTGCGCCGAAGATCGCGCTGCCCGACAACGTGAAGCTGCCGGCCGGTCTGGTCCTGCCGCCCGAGATCGATGACCTCGCTCGCGACGTCCTGCCGCCGTCGGTGTTCACTCCCGGCAACCCCGGGCTCCCTGGCATCAAGAAGGCAGTGAAGCCCGTCAGCGGTACCGTGACCTCGGGTTACGGTCCGCGTTGGGGAACCCACCACAACGGAGTCGACATCGCCAACAAGGTCGGAACCCCCATCTACGCCGTGACCGACGGCGTCGTCCTCGAGTCGGGCCCGGCCTCCGGCTTCGGCCAGTGGGTCCGCGTCAAGCAGGACGACGGCACCGTCGGCGTCTTCGGGCATGTCAACGAGAGCTTCGTCCGTCCCGGCCAGCAGGTGCGCGCCGGTCAGAAGATCGCAACCGTCGGCAACCGCGGCCAATCCACCGGCCCCCACCTGCATTACGAGGTCTGGGATGCCAACGGCACCAAGATCAATCCGCAGGCCTGGCTCAACAGGCGCGGCGTTCACCCGTGATCGACGCCTGACGCTGCTGCACAGACGATCCCGCCGACATATCGGCGGGATCGTTTGCGTTGTACCGCCTGTCGGCGTTCCGATCGGATGCGAACCGAAGGTCCGTCAGCGCGGAACCGATTGCAACACCGCGGATATCCGATCTGCGGCGTCACGGACGCGATCGATCTTCTCCGCCAGCGTAGAGCTCTAGAGAACAGTCCAGCTGCTCCGGGTCACCGCCCGAGCGATCGATTACGATGCTCGCCGCGTCCAGAGCGGACTCTGCCGACCACCGATTGGCTCGCAAGCCCTCCGCCATCTGGGCGCACGTAGCAACCGCCGACTCCGCACGCTGGATCATTGGATATCGTCGAGAGCGCTCTGCACCCAATCAGCAACCCGACCGGCGTTGTAGGTGCCCAACGACTGCGCCACCTCGTCCGCACTCAGTAGATCCAGTAGGTCGCGAAGTACGTCGGCATCCAACTCGCCGAGCAACAGTCGATCGCGGGGGTCATCCAACCGGTCCCACTCGCGGTCTGAGTTTGTAGCGCTGACCCTCGACACCAGGGTCACCGCCTGGGCTTCGGTCAAGCCGGTCAACGCCACCATTCGTCGCGCTTCGTCGCTCGTCGCCCTGGAGGCGCCGATCTTGCTCTGCCTCACCGTTTCACCGTCTTTCATCTCGATACGGCGCCCGGATCACTGCGCCGACGGGTCTGTCGGCTGGTGAGCGTCTCTGACGCACGCTCTCGGACCCAATCATCGTCGTCCTGGGCCAGCTGCACCAGCAGGTGGAGACCGAGCTGCGGATTCCGCGCTAGCGCTGCCCGAATCGCCGGATCTGGGTCCGAAGCCAGGACACCGGCAATCTGATCATCTCTGCCGACAGCACGCCGCATCGCCAGGGTGAACCGTACGTCGCGATCGTCGTCTTCGACCAGAACCCGAAGAACCTCGCGCGGGATGGTCTTGTTCTGAGCAACGAAGGATTTGTGCTGCGGACAGTCGGCGATTATTTCGAGCCAGACACTGAGTGGCGCCGAATCGCGGACTGCGCGATCTCTGTTTGTGGCTAGGTTGCTCTCGATGAGTGCCTCGTACGCAATCCGCGACGCGATCATCATCCTCTTCGTCCGTCAGGAAGCTCTAACGCTGCCAAGTTGAAGACCGGAGCGTCGATGTCGACCATCACCGTGGGAGCGGCGCTGCCATCTCTGGCCTGATCCTCAAGTGCACAGATCATGTCAGCGAACACGCGCGCTACAGCCTGTTCGAGCCCCTTCTGTCGAACCCGACCTTCATGTTCGGCGCTCAGGCGCCCGGTCCAATGCACGGACAGCGTGCTGTCCGCATGGTTTCGGAAAGCGTGCGCCAAAAGTGCTTCCCGCAGGTCCTTCTCGGTATTCGGCCTGGTCGCGGGATCAAGCAGACCGCACTCGATGAACCGCCTCGTGCAATCGTCGAAATCTTCGCATCCGGTGAGGTCGAGGGAGTAGCCCGGTTCGGCGGGATCACGAGCGGACAGGACCTCCCGCGCGATGCTGACCATTGCAATACAGTTCGACGTCATCCCGAACGAATCAATCGCGGCATCGTGCAGAAACGATATTGATATTTCTTGGAGTGGCTCGCGGTTCGGCGGGAACTCCTCTACATACCAGCCAACCATCGCGTCATCCACTGCGGAAAAGAAGATTCTCGAGAGCATCTGCCAATACTCGTAACTCGATTCTCGCAGAGCAGACGAATTTCGAAAAACTGCCCTGACCGAGTCTTCCTCGTCGCGCAGCCCCTCTGCAAGTGAATCTTCGAACGCATCGAGAGACCTCACCGGCGACGGTGGATTCAGCGGAAGGGTGGACAGATCGTGGCGTAGGTCGTCGATCGACTGGCCTAGATCGATGTCCCAGCACCGGAACTGCCGGCCTTCACCTTCAAGTGGTCGGTTGTATCTGATCGACGACCCGTGCCAGTGCTGGTCGATCATGAGGTCTCGCAATTCAAGACACCCAGCCAGTCACCGTGAGAGTGCGGTCTGCGATCACACTGGCGTTCTCGAACTTGCGATGGTGGTGCTCTGTGTACGAAGGAGCATGCGAAGTGCCTCTTCGTGCCCGCTGCGGCACGGCTATCCAATCCGTCACTTTCCACCGTCAGCGCCCACAGTCTGTGAGAACACCTCGAGGTCGTGACAGTTCTTCGCTCTTGCCCTATTGGCTATCGGGGTGTTGGGAATGACGAAGAATCGCACCCACCCTTCTCTGTAGAGGCGATGAGCGCTGGTCGTCTCGAAGTCGAGGTCGGTCCCCTCTATCGTGATAGTGAACAGATCTGCATCGACGAGGGCTCCTGAGGGTTTGATCGTGAATCCCCACCCGTACCCCAAGTCGGCGTATATCCGACAATCGTCGAGGATCTTCACAGACTCGAGTTCCAGATAGGAGTCGAGCCATCTACCTCTCGGAATGTCCGGTAGCTCCATCCAGATCACGGTCGAGGTCGAGTACGTTTCGAAGAACTTGGTGAGTGCCGCACTAGACACTTCACACACATGCCTATTCACTAGACGGGTCCAGTCTCGGTAGGGCGAGGTCCGCCAGTCTCGGGTGGAGGTCACGCAAACCGGCGCCTCCCTCATCACGCAGTCTTCTGACTACGGGCGCGCCCGCGACCACGGAGAACCGCACGAAACCCTGAGCGTATGAGCGATCCATACTAGATGATCTGAAGCGCAGGTTGTTGCCTTCGATGGTCAGCGTGGAGAGGTCGTCGGTCAGAATTGCGGCCGTCGGGTGAATGGAGAACTGCCACGTAAACCCGAGGTCAGCGTACAGTTCGTTGGTGTTGCGAACATCGACGGAGTCAAGAAAGAAGTAGCTGTCCAGCGTCTTCCCCCGAGTGCTGTCGGGGAGATCCACATACACGACGGTCGACTTGGCGTAGGTGTCGAAGAATGCAAGGAGAACTTGGCGCGCGAGCTCGCACACGTGGTTGATCACCGTCAACGCTTCTTCAGTGGTCGCTCTTCGTTGCACTTCGATCGAACCCGTGTCATGAGGACACTTCGAAGGCTACGTTGCCAGAGTCGTATCGAGACCGAACCTCTTGGGACTCGAGCAATACGTGATGACCGGCCACGTTCAGAGTCAAACCACGGTCGTCGAGTCGGAAGGCCGTGGGTACCATAGTCAAAACTAGGCCATACCCCAACCCGATCTCAATTCGTGGTCCGTGTGTGTCTGCGTGTTCGAGCGTGTAGTAGTTGTCATACGGTTTGCCAAAGTATCCATCTGGCAACTTCAGGGTAATAACAGATGACGCGTGCATACCGAAGAAGATCTCGATTGCCCGCCTTGCGGATTCGGCGGTCGACAAGGTCACTCCGCCGTTCCTGCTTCGTCTGAGACTTTGCTGGTCAGAGCGATATGGAGCCGTCCCGCTGCTGGACAGTGATCTCGACGAGCCCACTGAACGGCCCCCCGTCGCGAACGCACGCGCCGGTGGGCCGACCCGCCCGTCGCCGACTTCTCTCTCATCGCTACTCCCCGCAATCATCACCGTGTCGGTCATGCTAAGTCGTAAAGCCGTACTTTTCCTACTAGGTATCAACGGGACTGTGGTGACATCACTCCGACGTGCGGCTGTTTCCTCCCTGCCGCACAACCACGTTCAGTCGAGAAGCTTGCGAACTTCTTCGCGCACCTTCGCGATGCCCGCGTATGGCGTCGAACCGCCCATCTCATACAGCGACAGGACGAAAATCAGTTCCTCGTAGGCGTCGTCTTCGTACAGGTCGCGCTTCAGAATCTCGGCCTCGAGATTGGCGACCGCAAGTGGGTTTTCGGGGTCCAGCAGGACGTCGGACATTGCCCGATTCAGTTGTGGATCATGGATCGGCTTGTTCTGGTCGATGTGATCACACCGTCCCACCAGGCGTGACTGCCACGCGATCTCGTGGGTTGCGCGTTCAGTACCTGACATGGGCTTGCTATCCTGCCGCATGACGTGCTGGATTGCGAAGCGTGCCACGCCGCTGCAAGCGGAAATCGGCGTCTTGGAGCGCCGACCACCCTTTTCCGCTGTTCCCGAACCCACGAACTGGCACCTCAATCCTGGAACGGCGAGTGCGCAAGGATCTTCGTGATCTCGCGTGACGTTCGCGACCCCCATTCGGCGTCCTGGGATGCGACCAGCTCGCGCCACAGAGGGAACCACACACGACGCGGATCGGCAGCTTCGTTGTATTCCTTAGTTTTGGCTGCGGCACGCTTTGCGAGCGAACGCGCAACGTCGTCGACCACCCAGTAAACAAGTTCGTCCGGGTCCCTGGTCTGTTTGTGCATCACCACTCGGCCCCTGTCCCGCGCCTCGTAAACGAGGGTTCCGTCAGCCTCGTCGTGAAAGAATGCTGATCCTTCGTCATTGTTCTGTTCGCTACCCGGCACTAAGACGCTCGAGGACGACACTCCGGCGTCGTCCGCCATCGATTCGACACAACTGTCGATAAGGTCGGATATGGCCCTTAAAAGGTGCCACCCGCTGCCGGTGAATTCCCGCCTACTCATAGTCGAATACCTCCTTGAAAAACCCCTGAGTCTCGAGGTCCGTCACCCTACCCGGGAGTTCATACTGTATTCCTCCACCTGGTTGCCCAAACGCCGGGCCGGTGAGTCCTGCTTTGGCGTCGAATGGCTTAAGGACTTCGAAAACCCGGTATTGAAGCATTTCGGCGCCGGCCCGCATAGCCCGCTTGGGAATAGGTGTGCCTACGTCTGCGACGAAGTAGCCATACTCGTGGCCGAACCGGTCAAAGCGTTGACCTGGTTGCATTGTGAACCGCGCCGGCGGATGCATAAATCCGTCGTTTGACGGCCAGGGCGATCGTGCAATCTCCGTTGAATGTCGACGTTCAGGAGCGGCCGGAGTTTCACATCCCTCAGTGGGTGCGAGCCCGAAGGGATCTGCGCACCCCACGGGGTTGCCTGGATATGCGTGCGGATTAGGTGCAGGAGTCAGTCCCAGCGGGTCCGGGCTCAGGTACCTCCCGGTCCCCGGATGGTAGTAGCGGAAACGGTTGTAGTGCAGACCGCTCTCGGGGTCGGCGTACTGACCAGGAAACGCCCACGGCGTCGACGATCCGACCCAAGTGGCCTCCCCGTAGAGCGTTCTTGCCGCCTTTCCGGCGACTTCTCCGATGTGCGGGTCAACAAGTGCTGTTGGCGTTGCGATCTGATCTGTGACGATCGCGAGAAACTCTCGGTCGACTTCAGCCTGGGTCCACTCTCGCGGTCCTGACGAGGTAGTCGCGGGAGTGCCCAGGTTGAGGCTCACTTCCCCCTCACGAGGGTCGTCTGCGGGTTCGGCGCTATCCGAGTCTGTCATTGATTTTGTACTGCGCGTCTGCGCGAGGGGCGTGTACGCATAGGGTGCGAACGTCCAGGTAGTCGCCGTGAGGCCAGCTTTGGAGTCCGCGTCCGGGACAGCAGGCGTCGACTCGGTCTGCTCGACTAGCTGCTCGCCGTGCCAGTGGAACCGGGTGACTGCCCCGGTTGCCGTGTTGGTCTTGCTGAGTCGGCGTCCCAAGTGGTCGTAGGTGTATGTCCACGTCGTGCCGTCGGGAGTGGTCACGCTGCGCAGTCGATCGTGAGCGTCCCAGACGTAATGCCACACGTCAGGTTTCCGTGACAGCCGCCTCCGACTCATCGAGGTGAGGCGACCTGCGGGGTCGTATCGATACGAGGTCCGGCCGTCGTCAACGAGCAGTGTGCCGGAGTATCGCCAGCGAGGGCCCTTCGAGGCTCGGCTAGCGCCTCGCACCTCAGGGAACGGGGGTCGGCCGGTGTCTTGCGCATCGGGAGGCGTGGTTCCTGAGGTCCCGTAATCGGTGATGTTCCCGGTCGCGTCGTAGGTCAACTTCTCCGAACTCGAGACACCGACCGCCGCAGTGATCCGCCCGAGCACGTCGACCTGGTAGTCGGTCCGGCCGCGATCGGCGAGTGTCGTCGTCGAAGCGGTGAGAATGCCGTCGGCGCGGTAGGAGTATTCGGCTCGTGCAACGGTTCGTTCCGGTCCCCCGCCGGCCGATCCACTCGAACCGAGGTTCAGCGTCGCCGGGTTCGCCGAGACCGTCGCAACCGATCGGCCCACCAGCCGACCGACCGGGTCCCACGACGAGTCGATCGCGGTGCCCTCGAAGCGTCGACGCTGCTCGCGCCCCGTGGCTGTAGTGGTGATGTCGCAGGTGCGGCCGGCCGACGAGAGGAAGTCGAGCACACCGCGCGGGTCGTAGCCGTAACGCGTGTGCACGGCCGTCGGCGTGGTCACCGACGCCAGTCGGCCCGCACCGGTCCACCCCGACTCGATCACCCAGTGGGTGTCTCCGTTCTGCACTCCCGTGAGGTGCGGCATTCCCGCCGCCGTATACGTCGAGTGCCACCGCCCGAACGCGCCAACGACACTCTCCGGTCGCCCGGCGGAATCGAAGCTGTACTCGGTGACCTCTCCGTCGAAGTCGGGGTTGATCGGGTCGGAACAACGTTCGGCGACAACACGACCCGCCGCGTCGTAGTCGAATGCCACAGTCTGCCCAGCAGCATTCGTCCGCGTGGCAAGCCGTCCGGCTGCATCGTAGGCGTAGATGGTTGTCGCGTTGTTGAAGTCCGTCTCGGACTGCAACGACCCGTCCGCGTTGTACGAGTAACTCCACACCAAACCGTCCGGGTTGGTGACCGCGACGAGCCGGCGTGCGGTGTCGTAGGTGAATGCGGTTCGCGATCCGTCCGCCTCGACCCGCGCCACCGACAGGTCGTAGTGGCCGTACTCCCAACGATTCGTCGCACCAACGGGATCGACATAGGCGACGCAGTTACCTTCGCCGTCGTACTCCCACCGCGACTGTCCACCATCGGGAGCAACGAGACTGATCCGATTCCCCATCGCGTCGTACCCGACGGTGGTTCTGGCGCCCTCGGCGTCGAGGACCTCGACGGGCCGTCCGAACGCGTCGTATCCGATCCGCGTCGTGTTGCCGAGCATGTCGATGATCTCGGTGGGTAGTCCGGCCGCGTTGTTGCGGTAGCGAACCATCACGCCGTCGGGATCCGTGAGCGACGTCAGCGCGCCGTGTTCGTCGTAGGTGTACGACGTGACCGCGCCGGCATTGTCGGTCACCGTCAGCGGACTTCCGCTGTCGGTGTACGCGATACGCGTGGTGACCGGACCCGGTTCGACGATCCGGTCCGGCCGTCCGGGACCCGCGTAACTGACTTCCATTGCTGCGCCGTCGGGTCCGACGATTCGCTCGACATCACCGAAAGCGTTGTAGTGCAGTCGCGTCGAGAGTCCATCTGCGCCGGTGAGCACCATCGGTTGTCGACTGTCGTTGTAGTCGGTCCTGGTGATCCGACCCAGCGAGTCGATCTCTTGCCGCACCCGATTGTCTGCATCGATGCCATACAGCGTCGTCGCGCCGACGGCATCGGTGTAGGTCGTCATCGACCCGGGGCCCGCAGTCCGGAGCTGGTAGTCGAACCGCCCGGACCACACTCCGTTCATGCCGGACTGGATGGTCACACGCCCGAGGTCGTCGTACCGGTTCCAGTACTCCATCCCGATCGAGTCACGCCACCAAGTCATCCGCCCGGCCTCGTCGTAGCCGAAACGCGTTGTCGCGCCGACGGCGTTGGTCGACGCGGCGAGATGACCGCGGTGATAGGTGAAAGTGCGCAGCTGCTGTTTGACCGGAACGCCGTCGACCCCGGCGACCAAGCGGTACCCGAGGATTCGAGCACCGTCGCATTGCACGTCGATGCGGTATCCGGCGGAATGCTCTACCGCAGAGGGTCTTCCATGCGTGTCGAAGACGAAACGGATTCGGTTGTGATGCCGGTCGGTCTTGGCGGAGACTGCGATGCTCCCGGCCGCGACGTCGACACCGTTTAGCTCCGGGATCGGGATGAAGAACCAGCTGACAAGCGTGCGGACATGGGTCAGCTGAAAGCCGTCTGTCGCCGTTGCTCGCAGTTCCCAGTCGGTGTCGTTCACGCTGCGCGACACGGAGTCATCCTGCGGCTTCGGGAAGTTGGTCATCGTGCCGTCGGCGTCGACGATGGTCACCACGTCGTCGGCGACGATGGCGCGGGCGTCGAAGGTCGACGGTGTCGTCGGTCCCAGCCATCGACCCCACCGGTAGCGCGAGCGATGTCGATGCGTGAGCCGCAGTGGCAGGACCCCGGGTAGGTCGACGTCAGTCAGCGGAAGGAAGTACTCGCCGGTCGCGACGTTGACCGGCTCGCCGTTGCTCCGACACTGCTCAGGCGACTCGTTGCCCTCGCTGGTGTCGGCGCGCTCCGTCGAGCCCGCGTCGGTGCGCTTGGGATTCGCGGGATCGAGGGGTTCGCCGGTGTCGTTGTCCGGGGCGGGGTTAGTGCCATCCGGGTTGTCGCCGTCCGGTCGATTACCTGGGGCGGGGTCGCGCGGCGACGACGGTGCATCGGGGCTTGCCGGACGTGGGCTGGCCGGTGACGGGCGTTCTGGTGTGAACGGGCGGTCGGGAATCACAGTCGGTGGGATCGGCCGGTCGTCGGGTCCGCTGCGTGGCGGGTGAGGTGTTGGGTCCGGCGCGTTCCGTGCGCTGGGTTCAGGCACGTAATGGGCGTTCGACGGGACCGGACGGCCGCGGTCGACGTCGCGCGGTGTGGTGGATTCTGGTGTGGTGCGCGCAGGAGGCGTGCGGTCCGGGGTGTGGTCAGGAGTGCGCGGAGGTGTCGCTGGGGCATCCGCACGCGCCGGGGCGACGGGACCAGCCGACGTCGGAGCGGGTTTCGATTGCGCGGGATCGGGTGTGGCATGTGGCGTCGACACCGGGTGGTGGCCGGCGACCGGCCCGACGGGTCCGGATGCGGGCGTGTCGGTGTGCTCAAGTGTGCGCGTTGGGTTCTCGACGACGTCGGGTCGTGTTGTCGGCGCGTCGGGATGGGTCGAGGCCGGTGTGGGGCGTGGACCAGGCGCGTCTGAGTCGGGTCGGGTGTGAGGTGTTGTCGGACTTGCTGGTTCGTCGGCTTTGGGTGGGTGCCCGCCGGTCGGCTCGTCGTGCCGTGTCGGGTTCCGGTCGACGACGGGCTCGTCGGGCTTGGGCGCCGGCGGTTCATGGTGTGTCGGGTTCGGTGCGCCATCGCGGTCGACGGCGTTGTGTCCGGGAGTGGACTGGCCGGGTGAATGGTCGCCACCGGGTGCGGTTGCGGGAGTGGTGGTGTCGCCACGGTTGGGTCCGGGCGGGTCGTCGTCGCCGAGGTTTCGTGGTGCCGAGGGATTGTCCGCGGGTCCCGGCGTGGGAGATCCCGGTCCGTCGGAAACGGGCGAGGGGGCGGGCTCAGGTTTCGGGGCGGGCGCCGGGGGCTCGGGACTCGATGCGTGCGGCCCGGGTCCGTCGACAGGTCCGCCGGCGACGGGCTGGTCCGGGGACGCAGCGTCGGGGCGTGGTGCGGGCGGTTCAGGTGCTCCCCCGCTGGTAGGAGTGTCGACGGCGCCCGACGAAGGTGTGCCGGCGTCGGGAGTGGGAGCCGGATTCGGTGGGCCGGCGGGCGCCGGTGACTCGGGGGCCGGAACGTCCGGCGCGGGTCCGTCAGCTCTGGGGACCGGAGGCGCATTGTGGTCGACTGCGAGGTCGGGACCTTGTCGCCCGGGCAACTCGGCACTGGGACTGGCACCAGGCGTGTCTGGCGAAGATCCCTGCGGCACGGGCGACGGGAGCGGACGCCCGGCTGGCGCGTCTGGTCTGGACGGCGAGGGGCTGGGTGACGGGGTCGCGTGACGACCGGGTTTCGTCAGCCCGGACAAGACGTTGGCACCCTTCGGCACCGGTGCCACAGATCCAGCCACCGTCCCGATCAAGTTCCCCAGCGACTCGGCTGGATCAGTTGACCATCCCCCTCCGGCGAGGCTTCGGACGAACTCGTCAGGGTTGGCAACCTGGTCGGTGATGCCCATGATCACGCTCGCCGAATTGCGCAGATACTGATGAGGGTTGGCGATGTTGTAAGGATTCTGAGGGCTCAGCATGGTGAGTCCTTTGACAAGCTCGGTCGCAGAGCCGGCTAGACCGCCCCCGTAATGGACGACACCTGTGATTCCTGCCGTCGCAATGTCTTTCGCGCTCATCTTGGCCTGGTCCAACGCCGACGGCATCGGCGGCGCCATGTTTGCCGCATCGTTTAGTTCGGCCTTCACGCCCGGGGCGGACGAGTTGCGATGGTCTCGTCCGAT
This sequence comes from Gordonia sp. NPDC058843, assembly GCF_042743165.1. Taxonomy (NCBI): domain Bacteria; kingdom Bacillati; phylum Actinomycetota; class Actinomycetes; order Mycobacteriales; family Gordoniaceae; genus Gordonia; species Gordonia sp. NPDC058843. The sequence goes on along the minus strand of NZ_JBHYNC010000003.1, from coordinate 233,446 downwards.
TTTCAGGACTCGCTGTGCCTCGGCTTTGTAACCGGGAAACGGGTTTGGTCCCGGATGAGTGGGCGGCGTGTCACGTCGATCTTGCTGGTAGTCGTCCAGTTCCTCGTTGTAGATTGTGGCCTTCTTGGCCCATTCGTCCTGCTTGCGCTCGCCCTCTTCCCAGATGCGGATGGCCTCGGCGGCCTTTTGCTGCGCGAAGGTGACGACGCCGGCCCAACCGGTTAGTGCTGCAGCTGCCTTATTCGCGGCGTCCGCTGCAGCGAACCATTGTGGTACCTGGCTCGCGATCGCGTTACGAAACCCTGATTCGCCGGTGCCGGACCAGTCCCCGACCGACACCCCTCGTAGGCCTGCACCAGCAGCGCCAAAGCTGTCTGCGAAGCCACTGAATCTGTCTGCCATCGAGGTGATCTCGGCGGGGTCGCCGAGGACCAGTTCTCTCGGGTCCTTTGTTTTCCCGAGCTCCTCCTCGTCGGGCATTGCGCCCAGGGAGTCCGCGACGTCGTCCCCGAGGTCCTCGACGCCGGTCGCAATGCTGTCGAGACCGATAGCGCGAAGGCCGCCGCCAATGATGTCCGTGGCGCCGTCGACTAATCCGCCCAAGAACTCCTTGCCGCCCTCGAGTGGATCGAACAGGCCCATCTAGTTGCCGTCCGGCACAGGATCGGAATGACCGTCGGCGCCAGGGCCGCTAGGTGAGTCTGCGGTGAACCCGTCGCGCTCGAAGCCGTCGATCGTGTCGGTTATAAGCGACGACGGATCGACCCAGTGGTGACCGAAGGTCTTCAGGTCCTCGATGAAGGACGTTCTGTTCTCCTCGGCAAACTTCCTGTGATTCTCCATCTCCTCCGGCGTCAGTGCCCATTTCGGGTCGGTGAGAGCATCGCGGTTGTGCTCGACCAGCTCGTCCCATGACTTTCCTTCGATGTCTTCCGGCTGAAGACTGGGGTCGCCGAACAGATCCATCGCGTAGTTCTTGAGCTGGTCGCCCGACCACTTCTCCTCGCGTTCGTAGTAGCTAGCGCCGAGTTCGAGGCCAATCGAGATCTGGGCCGCGCCCATCACGAGCGCTCTAAGACCCCACTCCCAGCGGGAGCAGTACTCTTCGAGGCCGCTCTTGGGGTCGGCATGGCCGATCGTCCCACCGTTGAGGTCCAGGTCGCCGTATCCGCGTCCGATCGCGGCACTGTAGTTGGAACCGACGCCCGTATCGGCGAGGCCGTTGATCACGCCGTTGATACCAGCGCTGGCCTTTGTTAGAACTTGGGGGTCGACGCGCAGATTTTCAATCATCGGACTACCTCGCCCTCGTCGTCGTAGTAGCAGTGCGGTGTCAGCTCGCGGGATGGCGGGAACGTCATCGTCGACGGTGTCGCAGGATCGACGACGAGGCCGGTGGGTTCGGGGGCCTGGTCGAGGACGCGGTCGATCAGCGCATGCCCGGGAACGTCGAGGTAGCGGACCTCGTCGAGGTTCCGGTCGGTGAGTTCGGCGAACTCGCGCAGATGCTCAGGCGTCGTGAACGCGAGCATCCACGGGATACCGGCCTCTACCAGGGTGAACAGGCGTCCGTGGAGGTCGAGAGGAACAGTGAGGGTGGCATCGCGTAGGGCATCGTAGAGCCGAGGCGCATTACCGAAACCGGACAAATACGCCCGCACCTCATCGATATATGTCGTCATCACCGGACTCCCCCGCAGTCATCACCGTGTGCCGGTTGATGCTAGATCATGAAGCTGGAGTTCTCGCGGTGGTCTCCACAGGGCGGTTGAACCCAAGCCGGCGCGCGTTGGGCCGCGCGCCGGAGACCCGGCCGGTATTTGCCTACATGCGGGTGGCTCCTGGTTCCGGTCTATGGGAACGAGATCACTCACGGGCGAGATGCTGTCGCAGCGGGTAGTGCACATTCGGACGGCTCGCGTCGCAACGAGCACGTGACGTATTAGTCTGTTCGTCGAGGTCGGCCGTCAGAACAGGCCAACAGTGGGAGGGGGCCCATGAGTACTCCGATCGGCGATGACTCGATATCGCCTGGTGTCGTCCCAGAGATGCCCGTTAGCCCGCACGGGCCCGCGACGGTGCTGCGGTCCGAGCGCGCTGAATGGGAGCGGCGGGCAGCAGCTGCACGAGACGCACAGGAGGCAATAGAGGAGGCCCAGGCCCTCCTAAAAGGCGTCATCGACGCAAACTACCTCGGCAAGTGCGTTGAGGGTGAACAGCTCTTCGGGATGTTTCAGACATCTGTCGCGTCTCTCGCTGACGAATGTAGGAGTCAGGCGATACGCGCTCGCGCACTTTCGGAGCAGTGTCGCGTCGCTGGCGCAAGGATCGAGGACACTGACGTCCAAGGCGCTCGAAACCTAGACGCGTAACAATATGAGCGGAAAGACATCTCGGCTGTTAGCGGCCGCTTTACTCGGTTCGGCTCTCGCGAGTTGTAGTACATCCGGGACGCCGATACCTGCGACTGAAGTCCGAAGTGTGCAGACCAGTGCAGCGCCCGCCGTGCGACAAACTGACGATGAAGGAAGGACTCTGCCGTTCACAACCACGTTCCCGAATCGTTGGAGCATCAACAATGACGGGTCATCTTATGAGCCGTGCACGCAAGTGTCGAATGAGGTCTTGAAGCGGTTCGGACTGATCGCCGCGTCTGCAACTGATGTCGCGGGGTCTGACTTCCAGACCGCCCGCGGTTGTCGCTGGGAGTACGACGACGGTAGTTCCTACATCGCGCAGTTCGTTGGCAACATAATTCGTCCAGAAGACGGACTCTCCGGACATAAGGCCCTTAATTCCTCAGGTAAGTCATGGTTCCCTGACTTATCGATAGACGGACGACGTGTGCTTGCCAGCTCCATCGGGGATGGAGACTGCTCAGTTCACGTTCGGTCTGGTGATGCGGTTGTTGTTACGTCGGTGACTAGGTTCGATATAGAACCGCCTCCAGTTGCGCAAATATGCGCAACTGCGAGTGATTTTCTGCGCGCAACCGTAGGTGAGATTCCGCCGTAACTCCGGCGCTGTCCCTGTACCGCAAGCGTCTTATACGTTTGGGCGGGACCTCATCTCAGGTCGCTGCGCTCGGCCGTCCATCTCGCGTCTTCAGGATCCAATCTGTCAGTGCTCCTCGACGTCCACCCCATGCCGAACTGCAAACTCGGCGAGGCCGTCGTCGTAGCCCTGGCCGACTGCGCGAAAACGCCACAGGCCATTTCGTCGATAGATCTCCGCGATGATCATCGAGCGTTCAGTGGTCGCGGCATCCAAAACGGCTGTTGCAAAGGTGAACTCGGCTGCGTCAACCGTTACTGAAATAGCGCCGACATCCCCGAAGGTTGCGTCGCCGTCGATTGCGGCTCCGATCGTGAGCCTCTCAATCTCGTCTGGAGCCGCGGTGAGGTCGATGCTGACGCCTTGCTCGCGGTCACCGTCGATCGAAAGTCGTGCGACACCATCTGGACTGGCCGGTTGGTTGTAGAAGATGAACTCATCGTCCGACGGGACTTTCCCATCCCCCGCCAACTCGAATGCGACGACGTCGACTTCGGGGTCGTAGGACGGGTTGCCCTGCGTAGATGTCCACGCGATGTTGACTGTGAATCCATCCACCCCCTGTGGAATGTCAACGACGGCGCCGGCGGACAACGAAGTCGGCGCGGAACTCGTTTCCGCGCTGCCGTCGTAGACGCCCTGTGGTTCAGGTATAGCTGGGGCACTGGTGTCCGCGAGACTCGAGACATGATGGGCCTCAAGGACCGGGAGACCCCGATCCCGCGCTTTCGCAAAGCGACCATCGGCTTCTCCCCCATTCAAGACAAGAACGTGCGTGACTGCAGCCGTCAAAATGATGGCGGGCACAGCACCAAGCTGGACGAGGCGTGCCCGCACCGCCGTCGCGTCGCGGTGGAGTCCTCCCAGCACGAGAACCCGTCGACCGGACCATGGCAGTGAACTCGACGCCCGTGGCGGGGGTGTCCTGCGAGTCCGTGCCGGCGAAGGACTGATCTCCACCACCGGAACCGATTTCGGTGTGCCGGGCACGACGCGCTCGGCCAACGAGAGCGCAGTCGCTTCGTCAACCAATGAGATTCCCAGTTCTCGGGCGCGCTGCAACTTGCGGCTGTCCGGTGCCCCAGGATTGGCGACAAGCAACCCCGTCTTGCCGCTCACCGCGTTCATCACGTCCAATCCTGCATCGGCCAGGCGGCGAGCCAGCTCGAGGCGAGGCGCATGCGTCGGTCCTGTGATCACGACTTTGGTGCCCTGGATCAGTCCCACAGCCGAGTCATAACGGCCGGGGTCGGTCCACGGGCAAGGCACTCTGGTGACCTTGTCTGGATACGCACGAGTCGCAGCACCGCACGCGACGACGGGCAGTGGCAATCCCAAAGTGCTTGCAAGACCGGTACTCCGTCGAAACACCTCCAGTAAGGTTCGCACGTCATCGCCGGCGTCGTGGGCGGCTCGTTGTGGGACCGACCAGTGTTGAGCAAGTGTCGAGAGTTTGGCGTTGGGGACGTCCAATTGGAGCCGCCGCGTCAAGGTGATGGTGCACAGACGATGAGTGATCGGGAGAGTAACCCCTGCTCGTCGCGCCTCCTCGACGAGGAAGCCGTGGTCGAAGACCGCGTTGTGCGCAACCAGCGTCCGACCTTCGAGCAGTTCACGTAGGTGCTCCACTGCAGAGTCAAAGGTCGGCGAACCGTTGAGACGCTCGCGCGTAAGGCGATGGATGTGAACGGGACCCGGATCGCACCCGGGGTTGAACAACGACGAGTACTCGCCGACAACGTGTCCGTTTGCGTCCAACGCGAACGCGGCCAAACTGAGTACACGGTGCTGACGCGAACTCAATCCGGACGTCTCGACGTCGACAAGCGTCCAACCTCGCCCTACAGATGACACAGCAACCCCGCATTCGACAGCTCGACTGGTGCATCCGGCATGCGGATCCTCGGCCAGCGGACTGGCCCTGGGCGCAAGGCGCATCCGGACAACTCGGACACTGTAGCGGTTGGCCAACCGACGGGAGGCAAACCGTGGATTCGAACCACAAGTTCTGCACAGAACTCGATTCGTCTGCGGGCCTACTGTTTCCGCGACCTGGTGACGGGTGTCCATCCAGCACGCGAGACGTTGTAGTCCGTTCGGACCAACCGCGACGGTGTCGGACCTGTCCGATACATTCGGTGCGTTCCCACGCAGATAAAGGTCCGATGTCCAACGAGCTCGTCCAGGTACCGGTGTGGACGCTGGCCACAGATGAGGCGGATATCCCCGCTGTCTTGAGCGACACAGCGGTGACTCCCGAAAGACTTACGGGCCTTCGGCGTGCGCTCGCCGAGTTGAGCGAGACGCCCCTGACGACGCTGGAGGCTCATACGGCGCCCGAATCGCTCGACAGGTCGAAGGGGATCCACCTGCACGGCGTGAGTCCGTTGGCGCAGCAGCTCTCACAGCTTGTCAAGAACACGCCGCAGGTCGTCACAGACGGCGGCGAAACGCTCTACCGAATGCAGGTGCCCGCTAAGTTCGCGGCGCAGGTAGCAGGTGGGATGGTGAAGCCGATGGCGTCGTCGACCGCTGCGAGTGGGGTTCACACTGCGCTCACCGACGGATCAAGGATCGTCGGGCAGGCAACGATGGTTCCTGTGACCGCGGGAAAGGCAGCCGCTGCCGGTGCCGGTGCCGCGGCACTGACTGTCGCGGCGCCCTTGGTCCTGATGGCTGTGGCCGTTGGCGTGAGCGCATACGCCGACCAGCAGCGTCAGAAAACCCTCGAGAGGATCACTGAACTACTCGAGAAGCTTGTTGCTGACAACCTAGAGTCCGAACAGCACGCGCTGGAGGCATGCCGGGGTGCTATCCAGAAGGCGACCTCCATCGTCCTGGACGAGGGGCGAATAGGGGTGTCCCTGGGACTTGACTCCGCAGTGTTTGCGATCGACAGCGCCGTGTCCAAAGCGTCGTCCCGAATCGTCAAATGGGAGAAGGCACTGCAGACGTTCGACAGCGACAAGGTCGAACTGAACAAACTAGTTGGGGCGATCCCGGGTGTAGAGGCCGCAGGCAGCGAGTTCTACGTGCACGTCCAGCTAGCCCGGCTTGCTATCGCGATGAAGCGGCGAGTCATCGTGCTGCAAGCGGTTGAGCACGCGCAACTGTCCGAAGGGAACCCGTTCGAACGCTTCGCTGCGGTGCTGCATAAGGAGCAGCAAGATATCGAAGCAATCGATCGCCGCCTTGACGGCGTCTTGCTTCGCCTGTCAGCGCTGCAACTCGACCGGTCTCACGGCATCCGCGACATCATGTTCTCCTCCGGCGAGGTGGACAAACTGCTGAACACAACGCGTCGACTGCGCGATCTCGGGCAGACGGTGCAGATTGCCGGACGGCAGTCGGAGGTCACCATCGACATGGTCCAGGAGAAGGACGGTTCGGTGATCGTCTTTCCTGCGATCGCGTCGTAGGCTGCGATCTTGGGCACGGTAAACGGACGCAACGCGGACCCCAGCGTGGCCGCGGCGAAGATGGCGCGGATTCGCGAACCCCACGTAGCGCCACTCAACGAACTCGCCGATCGGGTAGCCGACACCGAAGGCCTACGTCGAGGTGAGGTGCCCTACGTCGACCCCGACACCGGCGGTGTCAACGCTCGGATGCTCGTGCTACTGGACAACCCGTCGACCAAGGCCGAATCGACCAGCGGCTCGGGCCTTTTGAGTCTGGACAACAACGACCGGACCGCACGGAACTGCCGCGAGGCGTATGCGCGCCACGGAGTCGACTGGGGCGATGTCGTGCACTGGAACGTGGTGCCGTTCCCGGTTGCCGGTGTAAAGAACGGTGGATCGACCCCGGCGGAGCGGGCGCGGGGGGTCCATTGGACCCGGGAAGTGGTGAGTCAGCTCCCTGACGTCGAGATCGTCCTGCTTCTCGGTGGTTCCGCTCGCGATGGTTGGCGTCGTGCATCCATCACGCGCGCCGGCATCTACGTGCCGGCAGGCAAGATTCCGCACTGTTCGATGCGCGGCTTGAACACCGCGGGCGGGCGCGAGCGGTTCGAAGCCGCGATAGCCGACGTATCGACGAGACTCATGCTGGCCTGAGCACCCACCTGGAACGGATGAGGACTGCGGTGACGTTCTCCCACCGGCGTGCAGTCGTAGCTTCGGGACGCCCACACGGTTCCGACGAGCACGGGCCAATGCGCTGTGCAGCAGAATCTCTCGCTGCCGTCGAACCGCCCTATTGTCATCGCATGACTACTGACACGGGTGGCGCGCAACCAGTGCCGAGAACACGCTCCGCGTCCACACCGTCCACGGTGTGGCTAGCCACGGGACTGATGATCACCGGAGCGAGCATCCAGCTCATCGGCTTGTTCCACGCGCTCTCGTTGGTCGACGCAGTTAGGGAAGAAGCACGTCTGCGGCAGTCCGTTCTCCTCAGTGACGGATCGACTTATCGGAGCTCTGACGCACTAGATGTCGCGAGCGAGACCGGGACCAACGTCGCGACCGGTTTGATCGTCGCGTCCTGCCTCGCTCTTGCCGGACTCTGGCTACTACTTGCGTACGCCAACCTGCGCGGTTTCCGCTGGGCACGCTTGGCGGCCACCGTCATCGGCGCGGTAGGCATCGTCTCCGGGATCACGTCCGTAGCAACCTATGACAGGTCAGTGACCAGCACGCTCGACGTCCTGCTGTTGGTCATCGAAGTCGCCGCACTGAGTCTCCTTTGGCATCCGCGTTCAGCGCCCCACTTCCGCCAGAAGTGACCTGACAGTCGGCCAACGCCCCGCTGCGTTTCGGCACGGTCGATGCTTCCGGAACGTTTGGCACAATGCGGGCATGGTCGAACAGAGCATCTGGATGCAGAAGTCCGCCGCCGATCCCAACCACTCCAGCTGGTACGTCGAACGCTTCCGCACCCTGGCGCGCGAGGGCAACGATCTGGTCGGTGAGGCTCGGCTCCTCGATGCGATGGCGTCGCGAGGGTCCCGCATTCTCGACGCCGGGTGTGGTCCGGGCCGCGTGGGCGGCTACCTCGCCGAAGTCGGACATGATGTCGTCGGCGTCGACGTCGACCCGGTCCTCATCCAGGCCGCCGAAGAAGACCACCCAGGCCCACGTTGGCTGGTGAACGACCTCGCCGAGCTCGACCTCCCCGCCCGCGGCATCGACGAACCGTTCGACCTCATCGTCTCGGCCGGCAACGTGATGGCGTTCCTCGCGCCGAGCACCCGTGTCACCGTCCTCGAGCGGCTGCGTGCACATCTGCGCGACGACGGTCGCGCGGTGATCGGCTTCGGCGCCGGCCGGGACTACGCGTTTGATGAGTTCCTCGAGAACGCCACCACCTCCGGCTTCGCTCAGGACCTACTCCTGGAATCCTGGGACGTCCGCCCGTTCACCGAGAAGTCGGAGTTCCTGGTGGCGGTCTTGCGGCCCGCATAGAGGTCACCTGCTTGGCATCTGTAATGCCAACCGTCAAGAGCTATGAGCGACACCCGAATCAGCCGTCGGCGGTCCCGAACGTCCCCTCGGTGATCTCGACGTCAGGTGACAGTGGCTGCCGCAGCCGCCAGCGTTCAGTCAGCTTCGACGCGGCGATCTTCCACTTGCCGTCTTCGACGACGTACTCGTCGTCGTACTCCCCCAGCATGACCGTCTCGGTCCGGTCGAGCAGGTTCACCTGTCGGAAGCGTAACGACCACCGCCCCGTCGCAGTCGTATCGCTGGTGAGGGTGATGTCCGGATGCATGCCGTGGTGCATGTCGAGGATGGCGAACCGGTCGTCGACCTTGTGCAGAGCGACCCGCCGAAAGATGTCCGTCAGGGCGTCGGCATCGTCGAAGCTGCCCATCGGCCCGTAGTCGATCCGCGCGCCGGTGCGGATGAAGCAGCCGCGAAATGCGTCCGCGTCTTTGGCATCTGACGCTCGCCAGTAGCGGTACTTGAGTCGCTCGATCGCAGCGACGTGATCATGCTCCGAATCAGTCGTCATCGTCATCCGTTCTCAGTTGCACAGGCCCCGCCCGCGGTCCGCTGGGGCGTCAGGGGCAGCCTATTTCCGATCGCACCAACCTGGACCGGATTCGCGGACACCGACGGGCTGGTCTGCGGAGGCGTTCGCAACGATGTTTCGGGGCGCTACCGCGAGTTGGATCACACTTATGGACACTTTTGATCGAACTGCTAACAGGGTAAGCTTTTGCGGTTCATCAGGGTGTTGGCTACACTTTGCCGCCGAGATGTTCGATCAACCGCCGCATTTCATCATCCGTGACATGCACAATGTTCGGTCCACCTCCAGCCGCGACGCGCACACCGTTCGAGATTTCCTTGGGGATTGGATCATCGAAACGATTTCGTAGTTGTATTCCGAAAGCCACCTTCTCGACGCCGAACCTGTACGGATAAAGCAATTGACGACTGTCGACCTCGTCGGGCCAGAAATGGTCGGAGAACTCTTGGATTCGGGACGTAGCCCGCAACACATAGATATCCGTCTTGCCGGTTACCCAAGTCTCTGGTTGGGATCTTGGTCCATGTGGCAGGCCCTTCGTTCGGGTACCCAACACCATCCATTGGAATCCGACGCCGCCCTCGGAACTGATTGGAAGCCGGGGCAGACCCCATCTCCCCTGCCTTAGACCCCATTTGAGGTTGACCTGTGAGTTCGGAGCAACCGGAACGTAGGTTGCGAGGACCGCGGTCATCGCGCCGACATCTCATCAGAGACCAGGGTTTGCAATAGCGCCTGGGTCTCTGGGTCTGTTGAGTAGATACGCATGCCCCTCATGCCCCGAGTGAGTAGCACCTTGTAGGTATTGCGGATCGCCCGATCGAAAGACAGGCCCTCGCCCCGTTTGACCTGCTTGTCGTGGCTGTACTCAGGGCGGGCTTCCCAATGATCCGTGCGCCACACCAGATCGGGTCCGAAAATTACTGCGCCATAGTCGTACTCGAACCCTTGCGCGGTATAAACACAGCCGACTTGCCCGAAGCCGGCCGGGTCAAACGCCCAGTAGGGAGTGCCAGGCGCGCCACCGTGCGAGGTCGACTTCTTGTTATTCCACGGGCGTTTCCATTCGCCTATTACAACGTCCTCAACGAGGCCTCCACCCTTCACGGGATCACTCCACTCCCAGCAATAGCCGGCCGCGATCCGGGCAGAGTAACCCTCCTCTAGCACCCGGCGGAGTTCCAGTTCGACCAGCGAGGGCGCCTCATCGACGTGAACCTCGAAGGCTTCGTCTCCCTCCCACTTGACCGGGCCTCCGGGCTCCAACTGGAGAAGACGGTGGACCCAGTGCTCATACGCCCGACTACCCCCACATCGGAACTGTCCGTCGAGATCAATCTCGGTGACTTTGCAACCCATCTTGCTGGCCGCTCTTCTTATCTCAGCAACACTTCCGCGTTCTGACGGCTTCACTACCTGATGCTCGTCGAGCAGAAAGACGGGCACCCGCGCAGACTCAATCAGTTCCTCCACCTGCGGACGTCCCGTGCGCAGCAGTGCCTTTGTGAACCGGTTGGTGGATGTCTCGCGTATGCGGTGCGCTTCGTCGCAGATCAGCACATCAACACCATTCGGCTCTGCGTTGATGAACTGGTTGTAGTACGTGAAGAGTCGCTGAACCCGGGGCTGCCTTGCCCCCGCAACTTTCCGTAGGGTCTGGGTGAACGCTGACGATCCAGTTGCGTGGAGTGTCGTGCGTCCCTGACGCGACAGTTCTCCAAGAAGACTGAGCGCGATAACAGACTTCCCCGAGCCAGGTCCACCCTTGATGATCACGACTTCCTTGGTCGAGGCGCGGGACGCGTTGCGAACGGCGCGCATGACGTCTTCGTAGGCAACCTGTTGCTCGTCTAACAGGACGAATTGCTCGCGGCGCTGCACCTCGTCCGCGGCCAGCTTCATGAGTTGCTTGCTGGGACGGACGGCCGAGTTCATCAGCTGATCTGCTGCTGCAGCGCCGTTCGAGGCGGACAGCCTTGACTTCAGGAAGGTGACAAACTGCCCTCTGCGGTCGGCTGTGAACAATCGGCCGGTTTCGGATTGCTCGAAGTCCCACAGTTCGTCGACGCCACCGCTGGATGCGTTGTGAAGGTACGCAACTCCGGCGAGTTGTTTCGTACTTCCATCGAGAGTCGCGATGAAGTCAGCGATATGCGTGCAATACCGACGAACCTGCTCGACAGGGTGAAGCCGCTCCAGCGCGCCGTCGAGCAGGACCACGCTCTCGGTGCCCGGCGACTTGCTTGCCTTCGTCCACTGCTTCAGTTCGACGACAACGTATGAAGGTTCGCCAGTCTTGGGATGCTCGCCGCACAGGACGACGTCGGCACGTTTGCTGGTCAGCGGGAGCCGATACTCAATCAGCATCTCGACCTTGTCGAGGCCGGCATCCTCCAGGTCGCTAACGAGCACCTGGAGGCTGCGTTCCCACGAACGCACCTCACCGGGCGATGGCTGGTATCCGAACTCGTAGGCGAATTGACTAGTCAGCGTTCCGACCAGACCACTAGAGGCGATCTGGCCACGCACACCGGCGACCGAGGCTCTGTACAGCGACAATGCGGCTCCAGGAAGACACGAAGGACTTCCCGCTCGGGTTGGAGCCTTGTCGTAGAGACGCGTCTGTCGGGCCGTAGCGGATTACCGGACTGAGTGTAGTGACACCGTCCGACATTCAAGGGGCCGGACACGCAGATGCCAGCCGCTTAGTGGGCGGTTTCGATCTCGCTGACGGACGGCGGGATCACACTCAGGGAGTCCGAAGCGTGATCGTGTCCATAGACAAGCGGCGCCTCCCCGACCCGGTTCCATTCCTAGCTAGGATCAGCATCATGCATGGGATGGAACCGAAGTAGTGGCGCTCGGAGTGCTGTCGAAGGAAGCGATCGACCGCGCTATCGGCGAATTTGACGAGCTTGGCAGGGATGCTTTCCTCAGCAAGTACGGCTTCGGGCGCGCTACGCACTACGCGCTCGTCGTTGATGGCCGCGAGTACGATCCGAAGGCCATCGCCGGGGTTGCGCACGGATTTGACCATCCAGACGAAGGACCATTGAAGAACACCCACTTCAACGGCGGCATCGAACTTCGGAAGGCGTATGAGCCTGCCGGATACGACGTGGTGCTAAAGGTACCTGCAGGTGAGACTGCGATTCAACAGTCGCTCGAACAGTTCATGGGGTCGTACCTTGACGCAAGACGCGACAAGTTCACTGGCTCGCACCCGATAATGAGCACGATGAACACGCTTGTCGAACAAATCCGTCAGAGCGGGCCCGTCAAGTCACGTCCCAACGTCATGGTTAAAGGATCCAGTGGACAGGGAAACTGGGCTTTCATACCGTGGATCGCATTTCTCGATGATCGAGAAACTACAACGACAAAGACCGGGGTCTACCCAGTACTGCTCTTCAGCCACGACATGTCAGGTGTCTTCGTTACGGTCGCTCAGGGTACAACCGAACTCAGGGACCAGCTCGGTAGGAGGGAGATGTTAGCGCACCTCCAAGCCACAGCAACACGGGTGCGAAGGCTCGACACGAGTGAACTCGCCGCGCGCGGATTCGCGTTGGACAATTCCATCTTTCTTGGCGACGGGACCCTCGCCCGCGACTACGCAGCCAGCACAATCGCTTTCAAATACTACGAGCGAGGTCAGGTGCCAGAAGACTTAGAGATTCTCCGTGATCTGGACGCAGTCCTTGAACTTTCCGACAGGAACATTGAGAGCACCTCGGTGGGCCAATCTGCCGTCACTGTTTCCACACTTGACACCATCGCTATCGAGTTTCGGGCGGCTGTCGATTCGTCGGGTCTACGCATACCGCGCGGACACGGCGACCTCGTTATTAGTCTGCTCGCCGCGTTAGTGACGAAGCCATTCGTAATCCTCTCCGGGCTTTCAGGTAGCGGTAAGACGCAGCTTGCGCTGCGACTCGGCGAGTGGTTCGGCAGCGGCTCCAACGGACGCAGATTCTTGCCCGTAGCCGTACGACCAGACTGGACCGGACCGGAAGCGCTGTTCGGCTACGAAGATGCTCTACGCCCTCCAGCAGATGGGCGCGCCGCCTGGTTCGTCCCTGACACACTTCGGTTCCTGCTCAGCGCCGCAGACGAACCGGACATGCCTCACCTCCTCCTACTGGACGAGATGAATCTTGCGCACGTCGAGCGGTACTTCTCGGACTTCCTCTCGGGCTTCGAGTCTCGCGATGCTGTGCTGCCCAACCTCGCTCTCGGCGACGATGGCGAGTGGCGACTGCGCAATTCACAGGAACGACTCGTTGCCATCCCGCGCAATGTCTTCGTCATCGGCACCGTCAACGTCGACGAGACCACCTACCAGTTCTCGCCGAAGGTGCTGGACCGAGCCACGACCTTCGAGGTCCGAACAAGCACGGACGATCTCGTTGATGATGTAGTCCGCCCAAACGCAGTACATCCGGCGGAAGTCGCACATCTCCGCGGGCTTGTCGAGCTCGCCCTAGATGACACTTGGCAGCGAGACTCCCCTGGAATTGGCCCAGTCGCGAACGCCCTTCGCGACCTACATGGGCGACTTGCCGAAACCAATGACGAGTTCGGGCACCGTGTCTTCTACGAGAGCCTTCGATTCGCGGCCGCACTCGCGAAGTTAGGAGTGACCGAACGAAACCACGCGCTGGATCACCTCGTCCTGCTCAAAGTCCTTCCGAAGATCCACGGTTCGAGGCGGCGAGCTGAACCGGTGCTAAAGATGCTGGCCGATTTCGGAGCGGATCCCGATGGCGCCCCGGGGCACCAGAACGTCGACCCTGCAGCAGTAGCTCTGCCACTGAGCGTGCTAAAGATTCAAAGGATGTTGCGGGACGCCGAGGTAAACCAGTTCGTGAGTTTCACGGTCTAACAGTGGAATCGGTCGAAGTCCACCTAGCGTCAGACGTTAGCTCCAGCGGCACAATGGTGCTATCCAGGTTGCCAAGCTCCCAATACGCACCCGGAACCACTCCGATGGACCAGTTGGTCACACTCCGCGAGGCGACGGCTTACCGATACGCCCTCGCCCTTCCCGGAGACATCCGCGCTATTGAACCTGCCGAACTATTCAACTTCGACGACGAGACTCAAGCTACCGGCCGTTTGAACACGGGCGAGACTGTCGGCGTCGTGTCGATCGAGATCACCACAACCGACGAGACGGTGTACCGGGGTCGGATCGACATACGAAGTGCCAAGTTTGCCGACGAGCAGGCCTTCGGGACCATGCTGGCGGACCTTGCTCAACTTGCTATCGAAGCGATGCATCAAGGATTCGCGCCGGGTGCCGGCGAGTTCGGAACTGGTGCCGGTGGCTCCCCACGACTTCTGTATCAACGATTTGCGGTCCTCCACTCCCTGCTCGTCGGTTCGGATCTCGGCTGGGCTATATCCCACGTGTTTCACGACCCTCACCGTGAATGGTCTGTGCAGCATGAACTGCGCCCACCCGGCCTTCCACTGCGTGGGTCCTCACGACTCAGAAGTCAACTCACCAAACCGGGTCCCCGGGTTCCGACTCCGACGGCGCGGCTTCCGACGATGCCCCGGATGATGCCGGTTGAGCGGACAGAAGAGACCTTTGACACCATTCCGAACCGATTCGTTCGCTTTGTACTCGAGGGTTGGAGGGCACTCGCGGCCGAGGTCGTAGCGAAGGCGGACAGCCTTGGCGGCGCCGCCAAGCGACGAGGTGTGCACCAAGCGCAGCATGTTGTAGCGCTTGTCGATGAGTATTTGCACGCGCCGTTGATTTCCGAGCTGGCGCGTCTAACAGTCTTGCCCGGCGACAACCAGGTGCTTCGGCGACGTGAAGGGTACCGGCAGATTTATGCCGCGTGGGCTCTAGTCGAAGGGACTCTCGGACTTGAACTCGACCTCGAGGATCCCTTACTCGTTTCGCGCAGGAATATTGCGACCCTCTACGAGTATTGGACGTTCACTCGACTCGCTCGCGCCCTTGCCGAGGCGTGTGGAGTTCCCGAGAAAGCGTCGGAGCTCTTCTCTCCGTCGGAGTCCGGGATGTCAATGGTCTTGAAGGCCGGCGCGACGACTCGTCTCCACTTCGCGACACACGTCGGGAACGACGAAGTACTCGGCGACCTTTGTTTCAATCAAACGTTCACCAGTGAGTCGTGGACCCGACCCATGAGGCCCGACGCGAGCCTCTTCCTGCGTACACCAGGCGGCAATGAGATGTGGTTGCATTTCGATGCGAAGTATCGCGTTGACTGGACTACACCGTTTGGGCGGGACGAAGGCGAGGACGCAACAGGGCCATTCAACGGCACCAGCAAGCGTTCTGATTTGTTGAAAATGCACGCGTATCGAGATGCCATCCGAAATTCGGCTGGTTCGTACGTGCTGTTCCCGGGATCAGAGTCGGCTTCATTCAATCTCACAAGTGAAGAGTTTCTTCCCGGGCTTGGAGCCATTCCCATGCGACCCATGGCGGCGTCAGAAGACTCGGCGGCACTTGTGACCTTCCTGCGTAGAGCTATTAGGCACACCGCGGCCTTAGGAACGCGACACCGGCGAGCGCAGTACTGGACCGCGCGCGCATACCTGGGTGCCGGAACCGATCAGCCAGAGGCGAAACCACCAGTAGGCGCGCTTCCTCCCGCGGACACACCGGTCCTGCTCGGCTACGTACGATCGAGTGCGCAATGGAACTGGATCCGCAGTAACCTCCGTTACAACCTACGGAGCGGAGATCGGCGCGGAGCCGTGGACACTGACGCGAAGGAGCTCGACGCACCTCTCATCCTCTTGTACGGGCGGGACGTTGAAGTAGAGCAGATTGAGCTGTACGAGAGGACAGGGGCCTGGATCGGGACGACCGCCGAGACCCTGGAGCGCCTCGGCTACCCGAATCCGCGAGGGGACACCTACCTGGTGTCGCGCATCGCGAAGATCGCTGACCCCCTCTGGATAAACGAAGTGCGAATTGACGAACTACTCCCAGCTCGATGGACGACTGGTCGCCCTAGCACTACTACCTGGCTGGACGTAGTGTTGTCGACCCAGGATTGATTAGGCTCACGCGGCGCTAGTTAGATGATCAAGAAAATCGTCAGACTGCTTATATGTGTTTTTCCAGGTCTTCATGATCTCAGGGCGTAGTGCCTCAAGTATCTCCGCGACTTTGTCTGCCGGCCTTACATGATTCGAGACGTAATGATATTTAATAGATCGAACAATCGCCGCGATTGCGGCGTCGTCGCTGGCGGAGTTCGGCTTTTTCAGAGTATCTAAGTCGGGACCGAAAGTGGTTGCGCATTGTGTTGATCCACTTGGCGCAAGGGTCCATTCTTTGTATATCGCGACACGGTCAGGCGACTGATGAGCAGCGAAGAAATCCTGGTTACCTTTTAGTCCGTACGTCGCTGGATACTCCAACTCGATGCCCACACCAATTTTCTTCTCTGTCTTCGCAGGTAAATGAGCGCTGAGATCTTTTGAAAACTCGAGTGATCGACCATCGATCGAGTCATTGAAGAAAAGATCCAATGCGCGGAGAGTGTTCGACTTACCCGCTGAGTTTAGTCCCAGGATGGGAGTAGCATCACCGCCTAATTCGAAGAAAGACTTGCGGAAAGAGCGACAGACAGGTTTTCAATATAGATCCCGCTGATTATAGTTGCCAACTCTGACCCTTCGTTCACTCGTGCCACCGCAGCAGGGCGACCTTAACTCTGCCGCGACTTGCGCCTCCTCGCCGGAGGTCTCGCGGTCTTCTACGTTATCGAACGGGAACACGATTGCCATGTGATCACTTACAACGGTTACTTCGACTTTCGCGAGTACTCAGCGGGCGAGTTCCTCTATACCACCAACTGACTCCCAGACCGCCGCAGCTCCGAGAACGCCTTAATCCCAGTGGACGTGGCCGTAGCAACCGGCCGCAACTCGGGCCCGGCCTCCGTCTTCGACACCATCACGACGTTGTCCACGTACGGCTGGATCGTGCTGGTGTTCTGGACGGTCGCCACGATGATGAGCTGGAACCCGAACTTGCGGAACGCCGATAGTGCCTGCTGCGCGAACTGCGGGTCGGACTTTGAGAAGGCCTCGTCGAGCATCAGCTGGGCGAAGATGGGCCGGTTGTCGTTGCCGTGGGGGCTGGCGAGGTTGAAGCTCAGTGCGCCCGCGAGGCAGAAGGCCATCAGCTTTTCCTGCTCGCCCCCGGAGTTGTCGCCGGCGTTCGAGTAGGTGCGGATGGTCTCCCCCGACTCGGCGTCGTGCTCTTCGCAGTAGAAATCGAAGCGGTTGCGCACGTCGAGGGCGTCGCGCGTCCACTGGCGGTCCTCCGGGGTGTTGCCGGCGAGGCGTTCGCGCAGCAGCAGGATGTCGGAGTACTGCTCGAGGATCGCCTGCTCGTCACCGAAGGAGACTGCCGTGGCGCGGTTGGAGATCTGGCGGGCCTTCTCCGTCAGCTCCTCGACCGCCGCGAGCTTCTTGCGGCCGGGTCGCAGCCGTAGTCGGGTACCACGGTTGAACGCCACCGCACCAAGGCCAGTGTTGACGCGCTCGATCTGCTCGACGATGCGTCGTTCCTCGGCGTCGGCGGCCATGTGCAGGCCCAGGATCGCACCCGGGGCCTGCTCGGTGATCAGACGGCGCATCCGCTCGTAGGCGGCGGGCAGCTCGCGCTCGTCGATGCGGCGGCAGACGGCGACATAGTCGTGCAGACGTTCGTCGAAGTCGTCGCTGTCGTTCGGGATGGCGTCGGGGAACTCCTCGTCGTAGGTGTCAAGGATGCGGGCCAGCTCGTCGCGGGAGCGTCGCGCATCCGACCGCATTCGGTCGCGCTCACGGCTCGCGGCCTTGACGATCTCCTGGCGGTACGGCTCCGGGTTGAGCACGTCGAGAGTCGCCGAAAGGTCTTCACGGAAGCCGTCGAGGGTCTTCTCCGCCTGTGCAGGAACGTCTTCGGGCTTGAGCCGGTCGATGAGGTCGAGAAGCTGGGTACGGCGGGAGTCCTGGCGGGCGATCTTGTCCTTGACCAGCGCGGCCTGCGAGATCGCGTTGCGCACCTGCTCCCACAGGTCCTCGGCCTTGCGCTGCAGGGCTTCGACGTCGGGGTTCTCCTCGATCAGCAGGTCGTACTGATCGGTGAGCTGATCGACCCGGTCATCGACGGAGTCGACGTCGATCTCGTTCCACTGCGTGAACTGCTCGCACACACGGCGATACGCGTCGCGGCGTCGTTCCTTGGCACTGCGCTCACGATCGAGCTCGGCGCAGTCCTGCCGGGCATCCTCGAACGCCCGCTCCTCGTAGTCGAGTTCGTCGCGCAGCGCAGCGATCTTGGATGCGACGTCGCCGACGAAGATGTACTGCGACCGGCGGAGCTGTTGGCGGTCGTCCTTCACTGCGAGCTTCGCCGAATCCTTGCGCAGGCCATGTTCGGTGACGGCCTTGGCGTATTGGGAGAACTCGCCGGGACTGTCCACGCACATGTGGTTGCCCAGCTTCGACAGGACCGTCATCGCCTCGGCGGCGCAGGGATGCGAGGCGTCGACGGGGCGGAGCTTCGACGCCAGGGTCCCCGGCTCAAGGATCGGCATCGGGCGAGAATCGGCCTGGTGCAGCTGGATCCGGCCGCGCATGTCGTGCGAGTTCACGAAGCGCAGGGCTGCACGGAAGTGCTTGTCTGGCACCAGCAGACGCAGACCCACGTTCCGCAGGACCTTCTCGACGGCCAGGCGCCAACGCTCCTCATCAGGGTCGAGTTCGACGAGTTCGGCGACGTAGCGCAGCTCGGATTCGTCGATCTGCAGCGCGTGTGCGATGACCCGACGCATCTCGTGTTCGGTGCGCGGAAGCGCGGAGCCGGCGTTCTCGACGCGACCGAGCTCCTCCATCGCTGCGTCGCGGCGGGTTCGCGCAGCGACCTCGCTAGCCAGCGCCTCGGCATAGTGCGCGCGTCCGGCGTTGAGCTGGCCGTCGATCTTGGCGGCCTCCTCGGTGAGTTCCTCGCGGAGCAGCCAGAATCCCTCGGCCCGGGTGGGCGGGGTGAAGCCGAGCGCAGAGACCTTGTCCTCGTAGGCGTTGCGTCGGGCGGTGACCTCGGTGCTGAGTTTCTGTGCGCCACCGAGCTGTTCACGCAACGGGGCGAGGTCGCCGGTGGAGGTCGCGATCCGGGACAGCAGCAGGCTGTGGTCCTGGCGGAGCTGGTCGTGCTGGGTGGTCAGGGCGGCGAGATCGCCGTCGAGGCGGGTGATCTGATCATCGAGGTCGGCGACCTCGGGCTGCGCGTTGTGGATCCGCAGGTTGTTGACGTAGCTGCGGATGGTGGTGTTGTCGATCGTGTCGAGCACGGAGAATGTGGCCGCCTCCCCCGCGTACCGCTCGTGCACCTCCTCGATGTTGCCGAGGATGGTGCGCTTGCGGCGCGCGACGTCGAGCAGTTCGCGGGCTTCGACGAGCGGATCGATCTGGTCCAGGGCGTCGGCGATCCCGACGATGCTGGTCGGGGCGTCGAGCATGAACTCCCGCACGAACTGCGCGAGCCCGCCGACGCTCTTGAGCGACTTGGCCTTTCCGAGGAGCTGCTGCGCGGCGTCGGAGCCGCGGATGCCGATGAGCGAGTACAGCGTGGAGAGGTACTTGCCCTCGCCGGGTCCGCCGCGCCAGCCGCGGTCGCGGAACTTGGCCGAGTTGTAGTTGTTGGCGGCCCACTCGTTGCAGGCCTCGACGATGTCGGCGTCGCCGTCGTAGATGAAGTACGAGCTGTGCGCGTCGGTCATCTTGCCCGCGGCAAGCCATTTGAGCACGAGGCCGGTGATGGCCTCGCCGGAGCTGGAGGTGTAGGTGACCGAGATGGCGGCCCAGGCGGGTCCGGTACCGCGCAGGTACATAATCTCGCGGTGGGCGTTGGTGCCGTCGCGCCGCTCACCCCACGCGCCGCGCACGTACTTGCCGACCGTGCGTTTGCCGCTGGACGACCCGGCTGCCGTCGCGTCGCCGGAGGCGTTGAAGTTGCGCCGATGATCAGGCAGGAAGGCCAGCGAGATGGCGTCGAGCAACGAGGACTTACCGCTGCCCGACGACCCGGTGATCAGAGAACCGTTGGGGCTGAACGGGATCGAGTGATACCCGTCGAACACGCCCCAGTTGATCAGCTGCAACCGGGACAGGTGGTATTGGTCGACCTGCCCGCTCACCAGTCGTCTCCTTCGTCGTTCTCGCCGTAGGCGCCATCCAGATCGGCTGGGTCATCGTCGCGTTCCGCAGGCTCGTCGGCGAGGTCCTCTGGCGGTACTTCCCCGGTGTCACCGGATCCGATGAACTGCTCGAATTGCCTTTGCAGATCGGTGATCACCGATGCCGTCATCACCGCGGAGATCACCGGGCTGACGATGAAGGTGCCGGCGTCGTCGCGCTGCTTGCGCAGGAACTCGAGCTCCTCCATCTTGTCGAGGGCGCGTTCGATGCGTTTGTCGAAGAGCGCGAGGTCGCGGTCGATGGTGTTGGTGACGCCGGCGAAGAGCTCGTGAATCTCCTCGCGGGTGATCAGGACGGGCTCGTCACGAGCTGCGCGCACGTACTTGGCCAGATGCAACGCCAGGATGGCGTCGTAGGTGTGAATCGTCTCGCGCTTGAGGATCTTTCGGCCCCAGCGGGAGTCGTAACCGGCCTGCTCGACGAACGCGACCTGCAGTTCGTCGACGATGCGCAAGCGGAGGTCGAGTTCGGAGAGGCGGCCGCGCAGCACGTCCTGATACTCGGCCACCCACGACCACAGCTGCGGCTGCCGGTCTCCGCTGATGTAGCGGCGGGTCAGCAGGTTCTGCAGCGCCCAGCACGCGCGGTCGGGCAGCTCGCTGACGTCACCGTCGAAGCGCGGTGCGTTCGGCGTGTGGGTCGCCGCGCGGTTCGCAACGGTGGGGAGGTCGTCGAAGCCGGCGAATTCTTCGGGGGTGCCCTTCGTGGCTCGCTGCGCTCGCACCTCAGGGGGCAGGGGGTCGTCCGCTCGCACCTCAGGGTCGCCCTTCGTGGCTCGCTGCGCTCGCACCTCAGGGAGCGAGGGGTTGGCTCGCTGCGCTCGCACCTCAGGGAGCGAAGGGTCGGTGTCATCGGTGGTGGTCATTCGGCGTCGACCTCCGCAGTCGGAATCGGTTCGGTGAAGGTCAGGTCGGGCACTTCGATGGCGTGGTCGTCGCCGATGAGGGACCGGAATCGCACGGTGGTCATCGGCACCTTCTCCCCTGCCGCTTGCTGTTTGGAGGCCCACGACCACAGGACGATGACGTGCGCGAGGTACGGCTCCTCGAGTCCTTCGATCACGTCGGCGAGGGCGACGGGCCCGGTGGCGACCGCGGCATTGACTGTGTCGGTGAGTTCGGTCGTGTCGACCTGACCGGACAGCGACGCGAACGAGGTGAGGTCGGCGTCGAGGGTCGCCGGGAGCGCCGGTGCGGGCGGCACGTGTTCGCGGATCTCGAAGGCGAGCCGGCCGATCGAGTTCACCGTCGGCGCGGCCAGGGGTAGCTCGTAGCCGATGCGACGGTCCGCGAGCGACGTCTTGAGCAGCTCGTTGGCGGTGGCCAGGGCGTCGTTGAGCTGACGGGCCAGGCCGCGGCTCTGCTCGAGCGTCCCGGACGCGACGAAGCGTCGAATACGGCGGGCACAGCGCTGCCGGGTGCGCCCGACCTCGGCCATCTGGTGGGTGACGAGACCGAAGAAGTTGTCCATCACCGACCGGAGCCCCGCGTCCATGCCCGGGAAGTTGTCGACGATCGTCTCGATGTCGGCTTTGAGGCGCGCGCGGCGTTCCGGGTCCTGGATCATCTGCGAAAACGCCTGGTACGACGCGGACTGCGGCGAGTCGAGAAGCGCCTCGTAGTCGTCGAACAGTTGTCGCTGACGATCGCGGTAGGCGAGGTCGGAGTCGCCCGGGTCGTCGAGCAGCGCGGTGGTGATGCGGTCGAGCATCGTGCCGTACTGGCCGATGTCGGAGATGATCTGCTCCATCTGGTAGCCGATGGTGCGCGCGGCGTCCTCGGCGATCCGGAGGTCGACCGGGGGTCTGCGGCCGGCGTCGAGGTCGGCGAGTTCGGCGTCGAGGTCGGACATCTGCGCTTCGATGTCGGAGCGAATCTGATCCGGGTCGTTGCTGACTTGTCCCGCCACACGGTGCAGTTCGGCCGCGATTCCGGTGATCGAGCCGCCCGTCGCGATGGAGTCCTCGCGCCGCTGGCGTCGCATGAAGTCCAGGACCGAACGCGCCTCGCTGGTGAGATGGCACAGGTTGGGCGCGTCCGGGTCGGAGGCGTCGGTCACCCGGTGCAACCAGCCCTGGCGGGCCCACATCTTGACGAGTTCGAGGCCGTTGGCCTGATCGGTGAGCTCGAGGTCGGCGAGGTCGCGGTCCAGGCGCACCGTCAGCTCGGTCTCCGACAGTTTGGTGCCGTAGTCGAGGTGGCGTTCCATCAACGTGACGTAGAGGGCCGAGTTGGTGGCGGCGAACAGGCGGCCCACCGCCGACTTCTGGATCGAGCGGTTCGATTCCCACGCGTCGGCCAGCGTGAGCTGCACGGACTCGGGACCGCTCGACGCGCCGGGGGCCTCGACCGGAGCCGGGAAGGCTGAGAACTCCATCGCCGCCTCACGGGGATCTCGGGGACTAGAGGACCCGGGTAGTCTGCCACGCCTGGCAGCCGCCGCCCCCACCCGGTGGGTCGCGTGTCCAGCCGCGTGCGAGATGCGTCGCTACCCTGAGCGGCATGGTGATGGCTGATCGTCCGGAGGTCCAGACCGCGTCGGCGCCGGTGACCGCGCTGACTGTTGTCGGACTCGCGCAGAGCATGGTCAACGGCCTCGCGCGGGTGCCGTTCCGCAAACCCTGGTCGGGTCCGTCCGGGCTGCTCGACAATCTCGGCCAGTCGGTCA
The DNA here is from genome assembly GCF_042743165.1 of Gordonia sp. NPDC058843. Lineage (NCBI taxonomy): Bacteria > Bacillati > Actinomycetota > Actinomycetes > Mycobacteriales > Gordoniaceae > Gordonia > Gordonia sp. NPDC058843. The sequence continues at coordinate 210,502 of NZ_JBHYNC010000003.1, read as the reverse complement.
CCCGGCAAACCATCCGCGCGTTCATGGGCTACTCGATGGGGCTGCCGATCGAGGAGTTCCGGTCGATGGAGAAGATCCTCGACGACGTGTGCCGTGTCGTGATGCCGCCCTTCGTCGAGCTGACCGACGGCGTCGAACTCACCGACGACATCGTCGGCGGCGTGCCCGGGCTGTGGTGTCGGGCCAAGGCGAGTTCCGACGCGTACGTCGACGACGATTGCGAAAAGGAGGAGATCGGCGCGACCATCCTCTACCTGCACGGCGGCGGATACATCGGGACCTCGCCGATGATGTACTCGGCGTTCGCGTCGTCGCTCGTGCGGATCTCCGGCCACGAGGTGTTCATCGCCGACTACCGGATGGCCCCCGAATTCCCTTTTCCCGCAGGTGTTCACGACGCCGCGGACGTGTACCGGGGGCTGTTGGGGCGCGGTGTCGACCCCGATCACATCATCGTCGCCGGCGACTCCGGCGGCGGCGGGCTCGCGGCGTCGTTGGTCGCCTACCTTCATGACCACGACCTGCCGCGACCGGGCGCGCTCGCGCTGTTCTCGCCGGAGATCGATCTCGACCTCGACCATCCGTCCATCACCGAGAACGCCCAGTACGACATCCTCCCCTGGAGCATCCCGGTGACTCCGTACCTCCACGGTGTCCAGCCGAACGATGCGCGGGTGTCTCCCATCAACGGCGAACCCGACCCGTCGTGGTTCCCGCCGACGTTCGTCTGCTGGGGCGGTAGCGAGATGTTCCGCGACGGCATACGAGACTTCGCGGCCCGGCTCGAGGCGTCGGAGGTACCGACGCACGCCATCGAGGAGGACGGCATGTTCCACGTCTTCCCCATCCTCATGCCGTGGGCCGAGGCGTCGAAGCGGGTGTTCCGGGCGTTGTCGGAATTGGCCGACGGGCACGTGGCGGCCGATCCGGAGGCTGCGCAGACGCACTGAGGTGGCCGCCAGTCGCGGCCTCGGCTGACATGCGCCCCAGAGTCGGCCCGTCGTCGAGAACCGCCCCAGTGATGCGCCCTCCATACGGGAGGCGCCGACATAGCGTCGACGCGGGCGTCCTCGAGGGTGTGTTCCAGGGGTGGTTTTCGGCCCGGGGTGGATCCCGGGGGTGGAAATCCGGGGCCGCGCTGCGAAATCGATGCGGTGGAACCGGCGCATCCCGGCCGGCTCAGCCGAGGACGAACGCCAGCAAGAACCCGCCAGCGGTCGCCAGGCCGACCCACCAGCCGCCTTCGCGGTACGCCTCCGGCATCAGCGAGTTGGCGAGCACACCGAGCGTCGCGCCGCCAGCGAAGGCCTGGACGACGCTGATCGCCGTCGTCGGAATGGCGTCGGCAATCGCATAACCGCCCACCGTGACAGCAACGAGAACCACAGCAGTGAACATCCACATCGCCAGCGCCGAGCGGATCGAGGCGTCGTGCTCACGACGCATCAACGACGCTCCGCTCACCGCCTCCGGCACGTTACCGACGGCAATCGCGACCACCAGGACGAGCGAACCGCCGGCCGTCAGCGAGACACCGAGAGCGGTGTTCTCCGGCACGCCGTCGAGGAACACGCCGATCATCAGTGCGGGGCCGATCGCCGACGACCCGAGCTTGGTCTCGACGAGTCGGTCGGCGACGACGTAGACCGCCGTGCCAGAGAACAGCGCCAGTGCCGCCACCCCGGTGCCGGCCTGGCTGAAGGCGGGCTCGAAGAGTTCGGTCGAGACGGCCGCGATCATCGTGCCCGCGCCGAAGGCCATGAGCGTCGCCAAGATCGCATTCGGCAGATTCCATCGCAGACCGATCGCCGCGCCGACCGCGATGGGGATGGCGGTTGCGAGCCCGTACAGAACCGCAGTGAGCATGAGGACAACGTTGCTCTGTGTTGCGGGTGATTGCGAGTGCGACGCGCAGGGGTGTGGTGACTGGTTGCGGGGACCCTTCGTGGCTGGTCGACCTCGACGCGCTCCTTCGTCGTTTGCTCGCCCGGCGGCTTGCGCTCCTCGTACCTCGGGGAGCAAGAGGTGATGAAGGATCCGCAATCTGACAGGTCACAGAATTGCGGATACCTCGGTGGACCCTGCTGGGGCGCGAGGGATACACTGGGTCTTGTCCGACGAACCGGTCAGACCCCCGACCCGACCGGTTCGTCGGATATTTTTATGCCCGGCTGCGCGAGTCGGTCGACCGACCAGGGTCGTGTTACGCGATTTCGCGGCTTCTTTATTCCGCCGGAAACCATTCGGTAATCGATGGCGAGTGAACTGAGTGTCGTAGCAAGCAATAGCTACTCGATGAGACCGGATCTCCGGTCGAACGACTCAGGGCAATGATGCCCGATCCACCCTCGCACGTCGAGCCGCCATGCGGCCGAACACTCAGAGACACCGTCTCGTCTCGCCATCCCAGGAGTTCTTGTGCCTTCATTCGACGAAACCATCACCGAGAACATCGCCGCGTCGCTGGCGGAGATCCCGCACCCCTCACTTCCCAAGGGCTCCAACATCTATGGCGGCACCAAGATCTTCCCGGACTACCAGGCCGAGAACGGTGAGTCGTACTTCACCCTCGTGCACGGCATCGCTCACGAGTCGTCGGTGTCGTTCGTCGCCGTGCTCCAGGCGACTCGCGCACTCCGCAAGGGCTTCGAGTCGGCGATGTACTTCTACGGTCCGGGTGCCATCAACTGCCTTGCCACACGAGGATTTCCGACGACCGGCGACTCCGGGTTCCCGGGCGAGCAAAACATCAACAACTCGCTCGAGACCTTTATCTCCGAGGGCGGGACCGTGTTCTGCTGCCGCTTCGGGCTCGCCCTGCACGGTGGGCGTGAAGAGGATCTGATCGAAGGGGTCATCCCGGCACATCCGCTCGACGTCCAGGATGCACTCATCCACTACGCCCGCAAGGGCGCGATCATCAACTCGACCTACATGGTCTGAGCTCGGTCCAGATGTGTTGGGCGGGAGTGGTTTCGACACGGCTCGTCGCTACGCTCCTCGCCTGCTCAACCAGCGGAGGCCCGGGCGCCGCTCGTGCGCCTGGGCTGCTCAACCAGCGGAGGCCCGGGCGCCGCTCGTGCGCCTGACCCCCTCAGCCCACAGAACCATCACCGACTTTGGGAATCACATGACCACCATCGGAACCGTCGCGGCGAACTTCACCCGCGATCTCGAGCAGAACTACGCGACGATCGAACAGTACGTCGCCGAAGCACGAACGCGGGGCGTCGACTTCCTGGTGTTCCCGGAGGCGGCGATCGGCGGATACCTGTCGTCCCTGGGCAACCACGGCGACACGCAGAAGAACAGCAGCCGGTCGTTGCCGCCGGCGATCTCCCTCGACGGGCCCGAGATCGCTCGGGTGCAGTCCATCGTCGGAGACCTGGTGGTGGCCATCGGGTTCTGCGAGCTCGGTGAGGACGGCGAGACCCGCTACAACTCGGCCGCAGTCCTCGACGGGAACCGCATCTACGGCAGTTACCGAAAGGTGCACCAACCGCTCGGCGAGAACATGTCGTATTCGTCGGGCACCGGGTACGACGTCTTCGACACTCCCGTCGGCCGAATCGGCCTCCAGATCTGTTATGACAAGGCGTTTCCTGAGGCAGCGCGGATCATGGCGCTCAAGGGCGCCGAGATCATCGCCAGCCTGTCCGCGTGGCCCGCGGCGCGCACCGCAACCGCCGAGAATCTGCAAGAAGACCGGTGGACATACCGGTTCAACCTCTTCGACACCGCGCGCGCTCTCGAGAATCAGGTGTTCTGGGTTGCGGCCAACCAGAGCGGCACGTTCGGTTCGCTGCGCTACGTGGGCAACGCCAAGATCGTCGACCCCGGTGGGAACATCCTCGACACAACGCTTCTCGGCAGCGGCCTGGCCGTCGCGGAGGTGGACATCGCGGAGAGCTTCACCGCCATGCGGGCCGGCATGTTCCACCTGCGGGACCGGCGTCCCGAGGTGTATGGGATGCTCGTCGAGGCCGATACCGACCCTGACGCCACCGCTGGCTTCGCGTGGCGGGACCTCGCCCATGCCTGAGATGACCGTTCAGGTGCGGTGGCCCGACGGCCTGTTCCGCCAGTACTACTCCCCCAGCCTCGTCCTGCACGACCACCTCGCGCCGGGCACGTACCGCGTCGACGACTTCCGCTCGCGCGCAACGACAGCGCTTGATGAAGCCAGCGCCAGGGTCCGTGCCAAGTACGGCTTCGCGTGTACCTCGGCCGCTGCGTCGGCGGAGGAGATCGCTGTCGATGCAGGACGGCACGCGGATTCGGCTGAGGTCGAGGTGGTGTCGATGTACCCGCCGCTGCCGGGTGCGGAGGTGGCTTCGACTCGGGGCGTCGCTTCGCTCCGGCCCGGCTCAACCAGCAGTGGGCGCCCCGGCTCAACCAGCGGTGGAACCGGCAGTGAGGAGCAGTCATGAACGCACACGTTCCGGTTGTCGTCATCGGCGGCGGTCAAGCCGGCCTCTCGGTCAGCTGGTACCTCGGGCAGGCGGGCGTCGACCATCTCGTCGTCGAGGCCGACACCGCGGTTCATGCGTGGGCCGACAAGCGCTGGGACAACTTCACCCTCGTCACGCCCAACTGGCACTGCAAGCTCCCCGGATACACCTACGACGGTCCGGACCCGGACGGGTTCATGACCCGCGACGAGGTCGTGGAGTGGCTGCACGGGTGGCTGGAGACGTTCGAACCGCCGCTCGTCGAACACACGAAAGTCACTCGTCTGCAGCGGTTGTCCGGTGATCGGTTCGAGCTCACACTCGGCGGTCCGGATGGGGTGCGCTCGCTCACCTGCGACCAGGCCGTCATCGCGACAGGTGGATACCCGTTGCCGGTGGTGCCATCGTTCGCACCGTCGCTCAATCCGGCTGTGCACCAGCTGCACTCCGAGGAGTATTTCAACCCCGAGCAACTGCCCGACGGTGCCGTGCTGGTCGTCGGGTCGGGTCAGTCGGGCACGCAGATCGCCGAAGACCTCCACCTCGCGGGCCGGCAGGTGCACCTCGCGATCGGCAACGCGCCGAGAGTCGCCCGGTTCTACCGGGGGCGCGACTGCATGACCTGGCTATCGGACATGGGTCTCTACGACACCCCTACCCAGGAGTACCCCGGCGGACGGGCCGCGCAGGAGAAGACCAATCACTACGTCACCGGGCGAGATGGCGGCCGCGACATCGATCTCCGACGCTTCGCAGTCGAGGGAATGAAGCTCTACGGCGTTCTCACCGACGGCAAGGACTCGACGCTGCGGTTCGCCCCGACGCTGTCCGCTGCCCTCGACCAGGCCGACGCCGTGTACAACTCGATCTGCGGCGACATCGACCGGCACATCGAGAAGCTGGGTATCGAGGCGCCGGAAGCGTCGCGGTATGAACCGGTGTGGTCGCCTGAGATCGATCCCGCGGAACTCGACCTCGCGGGAGAGGGCGTCACCTCGATCATCTGGGCGATCGGCTACCGACCCGACTACCGGTGGATCGAAGCCAGCGCCTTCGACGGTGGTGGCCGGCCCATGCAGACTCGCGGGATCACTGAGGTTCCCGGACTCAGTTTCGTCGGACTGCCGTGGATGCACACCTGGGGGTCGGGGCGGTTTCTCGGTATCGACCGGGACGCGCGGTTTGTGGCGGAGCATGTCGTCGAAGCGGTGTGTGGTCGTGTGCGATTGGTTGTTGCGCAGTAGGTTTGGGGCATTTTGTTGAGCTGCGGTTGGGTTGGGCAGATCGGGTCACCAGGTGGCTTCGACTCGACGCCTCGCTGCGCTCGGTGTCGGCTCAACCAGCGTGGGGTACGAACCCCTTCGCGGCTCGTCGCTTGCGCTCCTCGCACCGCAGGGAGCGATGGGGGTCGGGTCGCAAGGAAGATCACGAACCCTTCGTGGCTCGTCGCTTGCGTTCCTCGCACCTCAGGGAGCAAAGGGGCCGAGTCGCAGCGCAACTCGCTTAACCCTTCGAGGCTCGTCGCTAGCGCTCCTCACACCTCAGGGAGCAGAGATAAGGAGTACCCATGACGGTATCCACACGAGTCGACCTGGCGTTGCTCGGTATCCGCGGTGATCCGCCGTTGCAGCGCAGTGGCGGTGCGGGGCCCAGCGACGATGGACACCTTATGGTCGATGGGTTGCATGCCGCGATCCCGCGGAACCCGCGGAGTCCGTTCGTTTTCGACGGTGATCGCGTGCTGTACGACGGGGTCGACATCGGTGTCGAGGTGAGCGCGATCGGGCGCCCCCGCTTCTACGACCTGCAGACCGCGGACGGGGTGAGCTACGAGAAGATCGCCCGCCTGCACGGCCGCAACGTGCTGGCGACCACGGTGCTGCAGACCTGCATTCGCTACGCCGAAGACCAGCGGTGCCGGTTCTGTTCGATCGAAGAGTCGCTGAAGTCCGGCTCGACGATCGCGGTGAAGAAGCCCGAGCAACTTGCCGAAGTTGCCCGGGCAGCTGTCGATCTCGACGGGATCACCCAGATGGTCATGACCACCGGCACCAGCGGTGGGCGCGACCGCGGGGCCCGTCATCTCGCCCGGTGCGTCCGCGCCATCAAGGCGGCGGTGCCGGAACTCCCGATCCAGGTCCAGTGCGAGCCACCGGCCGATCTGGCCGTCCTCACCGAACTGCGGCAGGCAGGCGCGGACGCCATCGGCATCCACGTCGAATCCCTCGACGACGACGTGCGGCGTCGGTGGATGCCCGGCAAGTCGACGGTACCGATGGCGGAGTACCGCGCGGCCTGGGGCGAGGCGGTCCGGGTGTTCGGCCGAAACCAGGTGTCGACGTACCTGCTGGTCGGTCTCGGCGAGGACACCGACGAAATGATCGCGGGCGCCAAGGAACTGGCCGACATGGGCGTGTACCCCTTCATCGTGCCGTTCCGGCGTCACGCGGGGACCCTCGCCGTCGACGTCGACAACGCTCCCGCACCCGACCCGACGATCGTCGAGAAGATCAGCCGGGAGGTCGCCGGTCATCTGAGTGTCATCGGGATGTCCGGGTCGGAGCAGCGTGCGGGCTGTGCGGCCTGCGGTGCCTGCAGTGTGTTGCCGACGGTCGGAGGCTGAGGTGTTGTCACGGGGCGAACTGTCGATCCTGTCCGGGCTACCGCGAACGACTCCCCGGTCGGAGTTCCTGATCACCGTTGCGGACAACTCGCAGGAACACGCTTCGTATCGCGCGCTGCGACACCGCGAATTCGTCGAGCGCCAGGCACTTTTCGAGCGCACCGATCTCGACGACACCGACGATGACCCACGTACCACGGTCCTGATCGCGACACTGCCCGACGGGACGATCGCGGGCGGGGTGCGGATTGCACCTACACCGTGGGCGGGATCTGAACACGTCGACATCGGATGGTGGTTCGGGAGCCGGCTCGTCGTCGCCGATCCCGGACTCGCCGCCGGAATCGGTCCGGCGCTGGTGCGAGCGGCATGCGCGCACGTCGAGCAGTTGGGTGCCCTGCGTTTCGACGCCACGGTGCAGGATCGGTACGCACCGATGTTCATCCGACTCGGCTGGTACGACCACGGCCCGGGTCCGCGCATCGAAGGACGGTCGCATCGAGAGATGCGGTACCCAGTCGACCGAATCCAACGCACGGTCGACGGGACGAAAGCGGTTCTCGCCGAGGCGCTCGCGCCGTTCGCGAACATGCCGGGCGGCCTGGGGTCCGCCGGGTTCCGCGGCGACGACGGCGTTCCGGTCCCCGGTACCGACGTGATCGCGGCCTGCGACGCGATCATCCCGTCGATGATCGAACGCGATCCCGAATGGGCGGGTTGGTGTTCGGTGCTCGTCAACATCAACGACCTCAGTGCGATGGGCGCCCGGCCGCTCGGCCTGCTCGATGCCGTCGGGGCGCCGACGACGTCGCATCTGACGCGCATCATCCGCGGCATCAGCTCGGCCGCCGCAGCCTGGCGCACACCGGTTCTCGGTGGTCACACCCAGGTCGGCGTGCCGTCGGCGCTGGCGGTGACCGCGCTGGGCACGACGGATCGCCCGCTCCGCGCCGGCGGCGGCACGGTCGGTGACACCGTGACCCTCCACGCCGATCTCGGCGGATCGTGGCGTCCCGGCTATCACGACCGTCAGTGGGATTCGACGAGCTCACGCAGCAGCGACGAACTCTGCGCCATGGCGTCGCACCTGGCGAACCTGGCACCTGCGTCGGCCAAGGACGTCAGCATGGCCGGCATCGTCGGCACGCTGGGCATGCTCGCCGAGGCATCGGGAACGGGTGCCGAACTGGACGTGACGGCGGTGCCACGACCCGTCGACGCGTCGATGGGTGCGTGGCTCACCTGCTTCCCGGGTTACGCGATGCTCAGCACCGACCGTCCCGCCACCCGACGCGCGGTACCCGCACCGGACACCGTGACGACCGTCGACTGCGGTCGCTTGACCGCTGCACCGGGGATCCGGCTGCGGTGGCCCGACGGTGAGACGACCGTCGCCGTCGCGTCGACCGTTACCGGGTTGGGCGCCGCGTGAACCACTGGGGCGTGACTCTCGTGCGACCGAGCCCGGGGACGGATTCGACCGGTACAGTTCGCCCATGAGGACGGTCACCCTCGGAGCCCTCGCCGCGCACTTCGGACGCGACGTCGACCGCGGTGTCGCCAAAGCGGTCGGCATCGTCGAATCCGCGGCACGTGACGGCGTCGATCTCCTCGTCTTCCCCGACGCCTCGCTCGGCGGGTACCTCGGCGACCTGCGAAACCCCGACCCGGCCGAGTTGCCGCCCGCGCTGCACCCCAACGGTCCGGAACTTGCCGCGATCGCGGCCGCCGCCGGTGACATGACCGTGTGTATCGGTTACACCGAGGCCGTCGGCGAGCGGCGCTACAACACCGCCGTCTGTGTCACCGGCGACGGCATACTCGGCGCCCACCGCAAGGTCCACCAGCCGGCCGGCGAAGCGCTCGCCTACGCGGCCGGCGACGAGTTCAGCTCCTTCGACACCCCGGTCGGCCGCCTGGGCATGCTCATCGACTACGACAAGACGTTCCCGGAGTCGGCGCGCACGCTGGCACTCGACGGCGCCCGGATCATCGCGGCGCTGTCCGCGTGGCCCGCCAGCGTCACCGACCGTGCCGCTCGCCTGCCCGCCGACCGGCAGTCACGCCTGTTCGACCTCTACGACTGCGCCCGAGCTGCGGAGAACCAGGTCTTCGTCGTGTCGTCGAACCAGACCGGGGTGATGGGTTCGCTCCGCTTCCTCGGACAGGCGAAGGTCGTCGGACCCGGCGGCGACGTCTTGGCCACCACCCGATCGAAAGGTGGATTGGCCACGGCAACAGTCGATGTCGATGCCGAGGTCGACCGCGCCCGGCGGGTCCTGAGTCATCTCGGCGAACTCCGGCCGGACACCTACCGGTCGACGACGTCGGCGGACCAGCGATGACCGGGGCGCCGAATCCGTCACTGCGCGTCGCACTGCTCACCTACTCGACGAAACCCCGTGGCGGCGTGGTCCACACGCTGAACCTGGCGGAGGCGATGGCCCGGCTCGGTGTCGATGTCACGGTGTGGTCATTGGCCCGAGGCGGCGACGAGGGCTTCTTCCGTGCCGTCGACCCGGCTGTCCGGGTGCGGCTCGTCACCTTCCCCGATCGCGAGAACGAGACGATCACCGAACGCATCGTCCGGTCGATCGACACCCTGCGGGCGGCCTTCGAGCCCGGCGCCTATGACATCGTGCACGCGCAGGACTGCATCAGCGCCAACGCCGTCGGGACGTGTATCCGCACGATCCACCATCTCGACCAGTTCACGACGCCCATCCTCGTCGACTGCCACGAGAAGGCCGTGGTCAATCCGTATGCGCGGATCTGTGTGTCGCGCGCGGTCGCCGACGAGGTCGAATCGGGCTGGGGCCTCACCCCCGAAGTCATCCCGAACGGCGTTGCGTATGAACGCTTCGCCCGCGCAGCGTCGGATGATGCCGATGCCTCCGAAGCGCGTCGACGCTGGTCGGATCAGCTCGGCGACTACGTGCTGGCCGTCGGCGGGATCGAACCGCGCAAAGGCAGCATCGACCTGCTCGACGCGTATGCCGTTCTGCGCACGGCTCATCCGGAACTGAAGCTCGTCTTCGCCGGTGGCGAGACCCTGTTCGACTACCGGGACTATCGCGCCGAATTCGACCGTAGGCGAGCCGAACTCGACGTCGAGCCGATTGTGCTCGGCAACGTGCCCGACGACGACCTGCCGTCGCTCGTCGCCGGCTGCCGCGTGCTCGCCTTCCCCTCGGTCAAGGAGGGCTTCGGCCTGGCCGCGATGGAGGCCCTCGCCGCGGGAAGTCCCGTTGTCGCGAGAGATCTCCCCATCCTTCGGGAGGTGTTCGGCGACACCGTCACCTATGCCTCGACCGTCGCGGAACTGACCGATGCCCTCGGCGCGTCGCTCGTGCCCGACCCCCGGCGCGTGGCAGCGGGCCGCACCCTGTCGGCGTCGCTGACGTGGGACGACGCGGCACGGCGGCACCTCGAGTTCTACGCGCGGCACCCGCATCCGGCGACACTCGCCGACGCACAGTGATGAACGACCAGCGCACGACCGAACGCGCCGGGATGCTGGCCGTGGCACTCACCGCGATCCTGTGGGGCACGTCGGGCACCGCTGCGGCGATGGCGCCCGAACTCAGCGCGGTGACCATCGGCGCGATCGCCATGTCCGGCGGTGGCCTTCTGCAAGCGGCGGTGAACGCCCGCGCCATCCGTGCGGCGTGGTCGTCGTTGATCGGGCAGTGGCCGGTCGCACTTCTCGGCGGCATCTGCGTGATGATCTATCCACTGTGCTTCTTCGGGTCGATGCGCATCGGCGGCGTCGCGCTCGGAACGGTCGTGTCGTTGGCGTCGGCGCCGCTGTTCTCGGCGGTGATCGAACGAGTTGCCGACGGGCGGAGGCTGACCCTCCGGTGGACGATCGCCTGCGCGCTGGGCATCGTCGGCAGTGCGGCGCTTGCACTGTCGCGGAGCGAGTCGTCGCACGGGGACACGTTGTCCGGCAACCATTCCGCTGCGCTGGGTGTGGGACTGGGCCTGCTCGCGGGCATCACCTATGCGGGGTTGTCGTGGGCGATGCGTCGCCTGATGAACAGGTCCGTGCCGCGCGGGGCCGCCGCCGGAAGCGTCATGGGTCTGGGTGGTGTGTTCCTGCTGCCGATCGTCGCGGTCGGCGTACCCGCGGTGGTCGCGCACCCCGAGACGTTGGGCGTCCTCGCCTACCTCGTCCTGGTCCCACAGTTCCTCGGATACGTGCTGTTCAGCCGAGGGCTCGGGCGGATCGACAGTTCGACCGCCACCACCATCACGCTGATCGAGCCCGCGGTCGCGACCGCGCTGGCCGTCGGGGTGCTCGCCGAACCGATCACCGCGGTCGGGTGGGTCGGCATCGCATTACTGGCCACCGCTCTGCTGGTACTCCTGGCTCCTCGCCTTCCTACATCAACCGGACCGGCATCCACTAGCGTCGAAGCAGAATCATCGACAGGGAGGTCGACGCATGAAGCAGTTCCGAGAGGCCGTCGAGGCGCGTGACGAGCAGGCAATGAGGGCACTGCTCGCCGACGACGTGGTCTTCACCAGTCCGGTCGCATTCAAGCCGTATCCGGGCAAGGCGATCACATCGGCGATCCTGCGGGGCGTGCTGCGGGTCTTCGAGGACTTCCGCTACATCCGCGAGATCAACGACGCCGGCGGGCACGACTCGGCGCTCGTCTTCGAAGCCGTCGTCGGCGGCAAGAAGATTACCGGCTGCGACTTCATCCACGTCAACGACGACGGAAAGATCGACGACCTCATGGTCATGGTCCGCCCGCTGTCGGGCGCGCAGGCCGTCGCCGCCGCGATGGGCGCGCAGTTCGACCAGATCGCCGCGGAGGCTGCCGCCGAGTCGGCCTCGGAGTCCAAGGGGGTCAGCCAGTGAAACTCGGTCTGCAACTGGGCTACTGGGGTGCGCAACCGCCGACCCACCACGCCGAGATCGTCGCCGCGGCCGAGGCCTCCGGCTTCGACAGCATCTTCACCGCCGAGGCCTGGGGATCCGACGCCTACACGCCGCTGGCCTGGCTCGGGTCGTCGACGGAACGTGTCCGGCTCGGGACGTCGGTGCTGCAACTGTCGGCTCGTACACCGACCGCATGCGCGATGGCCGCGCTGACCCTCGATCACCTGTCCGGCGGACGGCACATCGTCGGGCTCGGCGTCTCGGGACCGCAGGTCGTCGAAGGCTGGTACGGGCAGAAGTTCGCCAAGCCGCTGGCCCGGACCCGCGAGTACATCGACATCATGCGCCAGGTGTGGGCCCGCGAGGCGCCGGTCAGCAGCGCCGGGCCGCACTACCCACTCCCGTTCGACGGTGCGGGTGCATCGGGACTGGGCAAGACACTCAAGCCGATCACTCATCCCCTGCGCAGCGACATCCCGGTGATGCTCGGTGCCGAGGGGCCGAAGAACGTTGCGCTCGCCGCCGAGATCGCCGACGGCTGGCTGCCGCTGTTCTACACGCCGCGCATGGCCGACACGTACAACGAATGGCTCGACGAGGGATTCGCACGGCCCGGTGCACGACGCAGCCGCGAGGACTTCGAGGTGTGCGCGACCGCCCAAATCGTCGTCACCGACGACCGCGAGGGCACCTACGCGGCGATCAAGCCGTTCCTGGCGCTGTACATGGGCGGGATGGGCAGCGAGGACACCAACTTCCACGCCGAGGTCTACCGTCGGATGGGCTACTCCGACGTCGTCGACGAGGTGACCGCACTCTTCCGCAGCAACCGCAAAGACGAAGCGGCGCAGATCATCCCCGATGCCGTCGTGGACGACTCGGCGATCGTCGGCAACGTCGATCACGTACGCGAACAGATCAAGGTCTGGGAGGCGTGCGGCGTGACGATGATGCTCGTGTCGCCCGGCAGCGTTGCCGAGGTCGAGCAGCTGGCGGAACTGATCCGCTGATGCTCTCCCCCGCCCGCGTCACCGTCATCGACACGGTCGTGCAGTTCGACGCACCGATCGACGTCACCTTCGAATACCTCGCCGACCCCGCCAATCGGCCGGAATGGCAGTCGAGTCTGCGTCGGATCGACGACCTGCGGCCGATCGGTGACCTGGCGGGTGACGTCGGCACCAGCTGGACCGACATCACCGTCGTGCCCGGGGTGTCGCCGCGGATGGAGGTGACCGCCTGTGAGTCTCGTCGACGGTGGCAGGAGATCGGACGGTGGCGGTCCGTTGATGCGGTGCTGACGTTGACGTTCGCCGAACGCGGCGGGGGCGACCGGCACGGAGGCGAGCGGGATGGGGGCACCGACGTGCATGCTGAGGCGGTGTTGACGGTGCCCGCGGTCGCCGGGCTGGTACTGAGCGCGACGCGATGGCCGGCCGCGCAAGCCGTGCGGGCCGATCTCGAGCGGGCTGCCCGACTGTTGGCCGGTCGGGGCTCTCGGTGAGGGGCCGTGCCTCGGGTAGCGTTCCGAGGGTGAACATCAAGAACGTGACCCTCGCCCTCGGCACCGCTCTCGTCCTGGCTGTCGCCGGTTGCAGCTCTGACTCCGATTCCGGTTCGGGCACAACGGAACCCACTGCGACTGCGGCGACCGGTGGCGCTGAGACACCGGCGGCAGGAGCGGAGAGTTGCCCGACCGCACCCGCGAACGCCGAGGCCGCACCGCAGTGGACCGAGCAGGGCACCACCGGCAGCCTGCAGATGGTCGCATCCACCGCGACCGAAGCCCCGGACATCACCGTCGAGAACCCGTTCAGCGTCGATGCCACCCAGGTCAAGACGCTCGTCGAGGGTGACGGCGCCGTCGTTCCGGAGACCGCATCGGTGTCGGTCTGCTACGTCGGCGTGAACGGCCGCACCGGCGAGACCTTCGACAGCGCCTACGCCAACGGCTCCCCCGCCACCTTCCCGCTCGACGGCGTGATCCCAGGATTCAGCAAGGCCATCGCGGGACAGAAAGTCGGATCCAAGGTGGGCGTCGCCATGACGTCGGCCGACGGTTACGCGCAGGGCAATCCGCAGGCGAACATCGAGGTCGGTGACACCCTCGTTTTCGAGATCAGCATTCTCGGCGCGTCGTAGAAGGCATGCGCGGGAATCACTTGGTGACTTCGGGTCACCAAGTGATTTCGACTCGGCTCCTCGCTGCGCTCGGTGCCGGCTCAATCAGCGGGGGTGGCTCATCGACCACCGGCCCATCAGATCCTCATGGACGGCTCGTCCTACCGACCCCGTGAACGACACGGGCGGCCAGCGAAGTAGACCGCCTCACCCCACCCGACCTACTCAGCTTCGCTGAGCCCAGAGCGCTGAAACAAGGGCAACTACTCGACGGAAAACCCTGGGGATCTACGTGACCGTCGACACGGTACGTCCAGCGCCCGGGAGGATTTCGTGTCGGCCGATGTCGCGTGCGCGTAGCGCCGCCGCGCGATCCGCTTGCTCCCGTTCAGCGCGTCGTTGAACCGGTCGAGGGCCCAGGCCGCTCGGACGCCGAGGCGCCCCATGATCAGGCCGACCGCGCGGCCGAACCGCGGCTGGTCGGTCCACACGGTGCGCAGGTCCTCCGGCATCGTTCCCGTCGCGATCCGATCGGCGATGAGAGCACCGATGTACGGCGCTTGCGCCAGGCCGTGGCCGTTGCACGCGAGTGTGTAGTAGACGTTGCCTCCGGTCGTTCCCGCCACGGGTAACCAGCTCGAAGTGATGCCGATCCAGCCGCCCCATGCCCGGGCGACGGCGACGTCTGCGAGCGTCGGGAACCGCCCCGCGAAGGCCTCCGCCAGTTCGGCGACGACGGACGGATCCGGGGTGCGTTCCGGGAGAGGGTATTCGACGGCGCGCTCGATCCGGCGCACCCCGAACACGATGGTGTTGCGCGCGGTGAGGCGGTAGTTCTCCATGATGTTGTGCTGCGTGACAAGCCCGGATCGGCTCGTCCAGCCGAGCGCGGCAAGCCGCTCCGGGTCGATCGGCTCGGTCTCGACCTCGGTCACCCACATCGGCGAGGACAGCCTCTTCGGGGTGATGTCCCACTCGCCCGCGTGGGCGTTCGTCGCGAGGACGACGTTGCCCGCCCGGACGATTCCACCGGGGGTCTCGACGACCACGTCGCCTCCATCCCGGACGACGTCGGTCACCTTGGACTGCTCGAAGACCCGGGCCGACGAGTCGAGCACCGCCGCGCGCAGCCCGCGGAGGAACTTCCCCGGGTTCATGATGCCGCCGTGGACCTCCCGCATGCCGCCGACGAATCCGTGCGGGATTCCCAATTCGCGGGCGTCCCCCTCCTCGACCTCGGCGCCGGCCCTGCGGAGGATCTTCGCGATCCGCCGAGTTCGCCCGAGCTGGCCGCGGGATACGGCGGCGAAGACGTTACCGGTGGCTTCGTAGTCGCAGTCGATCCCCTGTGTCGCGATGACGTTCTCGACGTGGGCCGCCGCGTTCTCGGTGAGGCGGATGATCGCCGGCATCCGCGTGCGGTACAGCAGATCCAGGAGCTGGATGTCGCCGCCGGGCGCGCTGGCGAGCTGGCCGGCGTTGCGCGATCCGGCGCCGTTCCCGCAGAACTGCGCCTCGATCAGGATCGTGTCGACGCCGTGCTCCGCGAGGCGCAGCGCAGTCGCCATGCCCGCGAGCCCGCCTCCGATCACAGCGACGGAGCAGGTCAGGTTCTCAGTGAGCGGAGGGCGTACGTCAGTGGGTGGATCGATCCAGCCCGTGAATTCGGTGTAGACCGTGTTCGTCGTGGCGCTCATGCGTTCTCGGCCCCCTGGACGACGGCCGCGCCGGCGCTACGCGCACCGTCCAATCGCTTGTTGTGCGCGTCGAAGGCGATGTACGAGCGGTAGATCACGAGCATGGCGAGCCCCCAGGTGAACAGCGCGAGGATGTAGAAGAGCGTGTGGGCGTCGTCGTCACCTGGGATGTGCCAGAAGTCGTAGATCGACGCGACCACGACGTTGAGCGCCGTCGCGATCCACACCCAGACCGCGTGGGCGTGCTCGCCCAGCGCCCACAGACGCTGCCCGTAGTAGACGAGGTAGGCACTGACGCCGAGCGCCATCACGAGGAAGAACACCTTGCCGGGGGTGCCGATCTCGGTGGCGAACTCGGAGAGGAAGTAGCCGAGCACTGCGGCGAGGGCGAAGGCGCCCACCTCGATGGCCTTCGTCGGCTTGTATCGGTGCGTCACCTGGAGCAGGCCGAGCACAAGGATCACGGTGAAACCGATCGACCGGGAGAAGGCGTCGAGGAAGTACGCAAAGTGGTACATCGGCGAATCGGTGCCGGCCTTCGTCACGCCGTAGATCAGGAAGTTCGTGCCCGAGGTCGCCATGATCATCCACTCAAGGCCGATCAGCCAGTTCGAGTGATTCCTGATGAACTTCACGCCGCAGATGAATCCGATGGCGATCATCCAGATGTCCGCTGCGGCGAAGAGCAAGTCGCGCATGGTTCCTCCGTGAGATGTGATCCGTGTCTCGTGACGCTTCTCACGTTGTCGCGGCGAGCCCTCCGCGCGCTACAGCGAGGTGCAACATCCTGGGCCGACCTGCGCAACACCTTGCACCAGATGATGCGATCACCGGTGGCCGGAGCTGACCACCGTGTGCACACTGCACTGCTCCTCGGGAGAAATGGAAGCAGTGTGTTGTGGCTCATACGACGGCTGAACCGGCACCGTCATAGGCAACATCACGTGACCAACGGCACACCGTCATCACCGAAAGGCCCACGATGAAGACACTCTCGCAGACCGAGGAATTCGACATCGCCATCATCGGTGCCGGCATCTCCGGCATCGGCGCCGCGAAGTACATCACCGAGGCGTTCCCCGGCAAGCGGGTGGTGATCCTCGAGGGGCGCGCGAAGATCGGCGGCACGTGGGACCTGTTCAAGTACCCCGGCATCCGCTCGGACAACGGCCTGCACACCTTCGGCTACGAATTCAAGCCGTGGACCGACCCCGACGCCATCGCGGAAGCCCCGAAGATCGTCAACTACCTGCAGGAGACGCTCGACGAGTTCGATCTCAACCGGCTCGTCCGGTTCGAGCACAGCGTGCAGCATGCCTCGTGGTCGAGCGAGAACGCCCGCTGGACCCTCGACGTCCACACGCCGGACGGCGGCCGGCGGGTCACGACGAACTGGATCTTCGCCGGCACCGGCTACTACCGCTACGACGAGGGATACACCCCGCACTTCGAGGGCCGCGAGGACTTCCAGGGCGACATCATCCACCCCCAGCACTGGCCCGAGGACTACGACTACGCCGGCAAGAAGGTCGTGGTCGTCGGCAGCGGTGCCACTGCGGTCACGCTGATCCCGTCGATGCTGAACCACGCGGGCGCCGCCGCTCACGTCACCATGCTGCAGCGCACGCCGACCTACGTCGTGCCGTGGCCCAAGGTCGACAGCTTCGCCCAGCTGCTCAGCCGAGTGTTCGGCGAGAAGCGCGGCTACGCGATGACCCGGTTCACCAACATCTGGACCGACCTCGGCCAGGTCAAGTTCATGCGCGCGTTCCCGAAGCTCACGCGCAAGATCATCCGGCGTGTCAACGCCAAGTCCCTGCCGGATGGCTACGACGTGGACACCCACTTCAACCCGCCGTACAACCCGTGGGACCAGCGCCTGTGCCTGTGCCCCGACGGCGACTTCTTCGAGGCGCTCAGCACCGGCGCCGCCTCCATCACCACCGACAAGATCGACCGGTTCACGGCGTCCGGGATCGCGCTCGAATCGGGCGAACACCTCGACGCCGACGTCATCGTCACCGCGACCGGCCTGAACATGCGCATGCTCGGCGGCATCGACCTCGAGGTCGACGGCACCCCGATCCACCTTCCGGACACGGTCGCGTACCGCGGCGCACTGCTCTCGGGCATCCCCAACCTGGCCATCTCGATCGGTTACACCACGTCCGCATGGACGCTCAAGGTCGGGATCCTCGCCCGCTACTTCTGCGACTTGGTCAAGCACATGGACGTTTTCGGGTACGACAGCGTCCGTGTCGAGGCCGACCCCGGCATGGAGCGCCGGCCGATCGTGGACCTGAGCTCCGGCTACGCCCAACGCGCTCGCGACGTCATCCCCAAGCAGGGCACGGGCCTGTTCCAGATGTCCATGTCGTACCAGCAGGACGCCAAGATCCTCCGCGGCCCGCTGCTCGACGACGCCCTGGTGTTCGGCTCCACGACGGACGACGCCGCACCGTCGACAGCGAAGGAGGCCGTCCGTGCCTGAGCACACCGAGGACAGGTTCGCCCCGCTCCCGGGTGGCACCCGTATCTGCTACCGGATGGACGGCCACTACGGCGCATCGCCCGTGCTGATGGTCGCCGGACTCGCCGAGGACCTGACGACCTGGTCGGACCGATTCGTGTCGGCGTTGACCGCCACGGGATTCCTGGTGATCCGCATGGACAACCGGGACTGCGGGCGGTCGACGTACGCGACGACACCGCCACCGAACACGCTGCAGCAGCTGCTCGGCAAGGCCCGCCGCGACGCCTACAAGCTGGCGGACATGGCCGACGACGCGACCCAATTGATCGAGCATCTCGGGCTCGGACCCACCCACGTCGTGGGGCGGTCGATGGGCGGCATGATCGCGCAGACCGTCGCCGCGCGATATCCCGAACTGACCGCGTCGCTGACGTCGCTGTACTCCACCACCGGGAACGCGAAGGTGGGGCAGCCCGCGGCGTCGACCATGGCGCTCATCGCGAGCCCGCCCCCGCGGGACCGGGTGGGCGCTGTCCGGGCACACCTGCGGATGACGGCCCATCTCGCCGGCACGGCGTACCCGATCGACGAGGTGGAGGAGGCGGCGCATGCCGTCACCACCTGGAACCGCACCGCGGGCGACGGTGTCGCCGGCACCGCCCGGCAGATCCAGGCGATCGCGGCGTCGGGCGACCGCACCGCTGAGCTGGCACGGATCAGCGCGCCCACCCTGGTGATCAACGGCGACCGCGATCTCATCGTCGCACCGTCGGGCGGCGATGCGACCGCCGCCGCGATCCCCCACGCCCGCCACATCGTGATCCCAGGGATGGGGCATCACCTTCCCGACGCGCTCGCCCTGCGCATCGCAGACCACGTCGCCTCCCACATCGAGAAGGTGGCGGCATGACCGAGCAGCGCACTGTGGACGTCGTGGTGATCGGCGCCGGGATCTCCGGGTTGACGGCGGCGCGGCGGCTCACCCGGGCTGGACGTTCCGTGGCCGTGATCGAGGCCGGCGACCGCGTCGGCGGCCGCACGATGAACCTGCAGGTGAACGGCGACGTGATCACCGAGGGCGGCGGCCAGTGGGTCGGCCCCGGCCAGGACCGCGTCCTCGCACTGATCGACGAGTTGGGCCTCACAACGTTCAAGACGTTCATC
The DNA here is from genome assembly GCF_042743165.1 of Gordonia sp. NPDC058843. NCBI lineage: Bacteria > Bacillati > Actinomycetota > Actinomycetes > Mycobacteriales > Gordoniaceae > Gordonia > Gordonia sp. NPDC058843. The sequence continues at coordinate 191,082 of NZ_JBHYNC010000003.1, read as the reverse complement.
GACGGCAAGTCGATCTACCACCGGCGCGGCAGGTCCAGGCGCTACGACGGAACGATCCCGCCGATGAGCCCCTTGGCCCTCGCCGACTTCGCCCAGCTGCAGCTCCGGCTCGAGCGGATGGCGAAATCGGTTCCCCTCGAGGCCCCGTGGACGGCGCGCCGGGCGCAGGAATGGGACGCGACGACGTTCGGCCGGTGGCTGGATGCGCACTCGTTCACCGCGGAGGCCAAGGAGATGTTCACGATGGCCTTCACCGTGACCAACGCGGAGGACCTGCACAGCACCTCGCTGCTGGTCCAGCTCGCGCGGATCAAGGGTGGTGGCGGTGTTGATCACGCCGTCAACATCACCGACGGTGCGCAGGAGTGGCGGGTGGTGGGCGGCACGGCGGCGATCGCCGACCGCATGGCGGCCGACCTCGGGCCGGCAGTGGTGCTCGACTCCCCGGTGTCCGACGTCCACCAGGACGCCGACGCCGTGCTCGTCCGATCCGCCCGCGCCGATGTCCGGGCCGACCGCGTCATCGTCGCGATGTCGCCGGCGGACGCGACCCGTATCCGGTTCACGCCCGACCTCCCGACCCGGCGCAGCATGCTGCAGCGACGGTGGAGCACTGGCTCCGAGAACAAGCTGTTCGCGGTTTACGACCGCCCGTTCTGGCGCGAGCAGGGGCTGAACGGTCAGGCTGTCACCGACCTCCCGGTGGCGAACTACGTCGTCGACAACTCTCCGCCCGACGCGAGCGTCGGCATCTTGCTGACCTTCCACGGCACCGCCGGCGCGGGCTTCGGCCAGCACTGGTCCGACGCGATCCTCGACGATCCCGCGGCGCGCCACGACGCCTTCCTCGCCGATCTGACCACCCTGTTCGGGCCTGAGGCCGCGAATCCGGCGGCGTACCTGGAGAAGGACTGGACGCACGAGCAGTGGATCAGCGGCTGCGTCGGTTCCCGCGCGCCCGGTTCGCTGACCCAGTACACCGACGCCGACCGCCGGCCGGTGGGCCGGATTCATTGGGCCGGCACGGAGACGGCGATCCTGAATCAGGGCTACATCGACGGTGCCGTCAGCGCCGCGGAGCGCGCCGCCTCGGAGGTTCTCACCGCCGCGGGCGCCCGGGTCGGCGGGGGCGTGCTCTCATGAAGCGGCAGAGCGAAGTCCAGGCACCGGAGACCGGCACCGGCCTCAACCGAACCCTCGGCGTCCCGCAGATCGTCTTCATGGTGGTGGCGTTCGCCGCACCGCTCACGGTTTTCGCCGGGCTGATCCCTCTCATGCTCGGTGCCGGGAACGGCATCGGCACCCCCGTTGATTTCGTGATCGTCGGGATCGTGCTGGTGCTGTTCACCGTCGGCTACTCCGCGATGACGCCCGAGGTCCGCAACGCCGGCGCCTTCTACTCGTACGTGCAGCGAGGCCTGGGCACCATCGTCGGCCTCGGTGCGGCGGCGCTCGCCCTGGTCACCTACGCCGTCCTGATCGTCTCCGTGACGGGTTACCTCGGTGCCGCCGCCCGCAACGTGATGACCACATTCACCGGCGTGTCGGTGCCGTGGTGGATCCTCTCCGCGGCCGGGCTCGGGGCGATCGGCTACCTCGGGTACCGGAACGTCGAGGTGAGCGCCCGCGTACTCGGTGTGCTGCTGGTCGCGGAGATCGGGATCGTCGCGCTGGTCGACCTCGCGATCGTGCTGCGCGGCGGCGCCGACGGTCTCTCGGCCGAGCCGCTGTCCTGGGGCGCATTCTCCAGCGGGGCCACCGGAACCGGAATCATGTTCGCGGTCTTCGGATTCGTCGGCTTCGGGGCGACCGCAGTGTTCCGGTCCGAGGCGAAGGACCCCGACCGCACCGTCCCGCGCGCCACCTACATCGCGGTGATCCTCATCGCCGTGATCTACGCCTTCTCCTCCTGGGCGATGATCAGCGGACTCGGTGTCTCCCGCGCCGCCGAGCTCGCCGCGCAGGACCCCGAGGGGCTCGCGCCCGGGCTCGCGACGCGCTACGTCTCGCAGGTCGCGCACGACGGTGTGCAGGTGCTCCTGGTGACCAGCTTCTTCGCATGCATCCTGACCGCGCACAACGTGGTCTCGCGGTACCTGTTCGCCCTCGGCACGCAGGACGCCCTGCCCCGGCGCCTCGGCGAGGTGCACGCCGCACACCGGTCGCCGCACGTCGCATCGCTGCTCACTTCTGCGGTCATCGGCGTGCTGGTGGCGGTGACGGCGATCGGCGGGTTGGATCCCGTCACCGAGGTCTACGCCTGGTTCGGCGGCGCCGGAACGCTCGGTTTGATCGCCCTCCTGGTGCTCACCTCCGCCGCGATCGTCGTGCACTTCCTTCGGGTCCGTACGGCCGGCGTGTGGCGTGGCACCGTCGCGCCCGTCCTCGCGCTCCTAGCGCTCGGCACGATCCTGGTCCTCGTCGTCGGCAACTTCGACCTGCTCATCGGCTCGCACGGCCTGGCCGACATGTTCCTCGCTGTCCTGGCCACGGCCTTCCTCTCCGGCCTCGTGTGGGCCGTCGCGCTGCACAGGAACCGGCCGGACGTGTACGCGACGCTCGAATGACTCCGGCCGCGCACAGCGGGCCACCACCTTCCCGAAAGTAGGACATGCCATGGAAATCACCACCCTCCCCGCAGCCGGAGTTGCGAGCGCGATCCGGATCGAGATCGACGATGACGCGACGCCGATCGTCCGCCTCCTCGGCCGGATCCTGCGGGATGCGAGCCGGACCGGCCACGCGGCCGACGTGCTCGGGCGCGGTTCTGGATCTGTCGCGATCCGCTCTCACTCGACCCCGCAGGCCGCCACTGTCACCTTCGCCGACGGCATGATCGCTGTGACCGGAGGCGTTTTCGCCCCGGTCGACGCCACCGTGGTCGTCGATCTCGACAGCCGGTGCGCGCGGGTCTATAGCGAGGGCGACGCGGACCTTGCCGACGCGGTGCTCGGCGCCCTGCAGGTTCCCCTGCCCGATTGGCAGGAGGCGGGTGCCCGCTTCTGGGAACAGACCCGCACCATCCCCGGCATGCCCGACGGGTTGGCCGTGGTCGCCCGCGGAATCGAGGGCTCGCAGGAGGCGAGATTCGGCGGCGGGGACGTCGCCTACCGCATCGTCGGCAGCGTAGACGCATTGGCCGGATTCTTCACCGGCACCGATTTCCTGTTCACCGCCCTGGAGCGCGGCCTGCGGGTCCAGGGCTCTCTCGCGCAGCTGTCGGTCATGACCGCTGCCTCCTGGAAGGCCCGTTACGATGTCTGATCCCAGCCGACCCGGAGCCGGTGCACCCGGCCCGGCCAAGGCGTACCGCGTGGAAGCAACGAACCACGACGGCAGCTTCATGGGGAAGAACGTCACCCCCGCGAAGTTCGTCGCCGGCAGGGAATCCGGCTTCGCGTTCGCCGACGTGCTGTTCGCCATCGACATGGGCACCGACATCGTGTTCGGCGACGCCTATCCCGAGTGGCGCGGCAACCTCTACGACATCTCCCTCCTCCCGGACATGAACACGCTCGTCGAGTGGAAGCCCGGCGTGCAGTCCGTGATCGGCGACTTCTGGATGAAGGACGGAAACCCCGTGCCGATCTGTCCCCGGAACATGGTGCGCCGCCTCATCGACCGCCTCGGATCGCTGGGCTACACGGCGACCGTCGCCGTGGAGATCGAGACCACCCTGTTCGAGGAGTCGATCCAGGAGGCCAGAGCCCGCGGCTATCGCGACCTCACCGCCCTCGGCGGCGAGACGGGTGCCACCTACAACCTGGCCCGGTCCGCGGACTGGATCGAGTACATGGAGGCGGTCACGGACCGGCTCGACGAGCTCGGCATCGTCTGGGAGGCGTGGACCGACGAGGCCGCGCCGGGCCAGACCGAGCTGAACATCGCTCCCTCCGAGCCGCTCACCCTCGCCGATTCCTGGGTGCGCACGAAGCAGGTCATGCGCGAAATCGCCTGCGAGCACGGCCGGTCGGTGACGTTCATGGCCAAGCCGACGGCGGGCTTCGGGCAGGGAGCGCACCTGAACGTCTCGTTGCAGCGGGACGGCGTCAACCAGTTCTACGCGCCCGACGGGCCGTCGGAAACGATGTTGCAGGCTGTCGGCGGCCTGATGGCGACCATGGCCGGGAACACGCTGCTGGCGCTGCCGCAGATCACCTCGTACCGCCGTCTCGTCGACGTATCGGGGCCGCCCACCACGATCAGCTGGGGCGTGAACAACAAGACCGCGGCGCTGCGGGCGATCACCGGCCATCCGAAGTACTCCCGTCTCGAATACCGCGTTCCCGGCTCAGACGTCAACCCCTACTATGCGCTCGCGGGCCTGCTCGCCGGGATCGTCGCGGGGATCGAGAAGGGGATGGCGCCCCCGCCGCAGGTCGACGACATGGCGTGGTGCCTGCCCGACGACTGCGGCGTCGCGCGGATCCCCGACTCGATGACCAAGGCGATCGACGCGCTCGACGGCGATCCCATCCTCCGCGAATACCTGGGCGACGAGTTCGTCGACTTCTGGACCGCCTCGCGCCGGTGGGAGTGGATGCAGTTCCACACCACCGGGGGTGATCCGTACGCCGAGCTCTCCGAGTGGGAGTCCCGACGCTACTTCGAGTTCGCATGAACCGCCCGCCACTCATCGGGATCACCGGTCGCCGTTTCGAACTGAGCCTGATCGCCGGCTCCGACACGCGCTACGGCAAGGCGTGCATGGACTCGTTCATGTCCGCGTTCGCGACCCGCATCGCCCGGGCTGGCGGTCTGCCGGTGCACCTGCCCTACGACGCCGCCCCGGACGACTGCTGCGAATGGCTGTCCGGCGTGGTCATCACCGGAGGGCAGGACGTCCACCCCGCGCGCTGGGGCGGGGACACCGCGCTCGTACGCGACGTCGACCCGAGGACCGACACGAACGCGCACGATCCGGAACGCGACGACTACGAGTTCTCGCTCACCCGCGCGGCCGTCGACCGCGGGATCCCGGTGCTGGGGGTATGCCGCGGCCTGCAGGTGCTCAATACCGCGCTCGGGGGGACGCTGATCGCCGACCTTCCGGCGGGGCCGATCCCGCACCTGTCGCCGCAGTCCGCGCCCACCGACGGCGACGCCGTTCACGTGGTGCGGTTCGAGCCCGGGTCGACGGCCGCGCGGGTCTTCGGCCCGAGCATGACGACGAACTCGTGGCACCACCAGGCCGTCGACCGGTGCGGCGACGGCCTGATCGTGACGGGCCGGACGTCCGACGGTGTCGTCGAGGCCGTGGAGATGTCCGGCGCGCCGATCCTCGGCGTGCAGTGGCACCCCGAATGGATGGACAGCGATGACCCGGCGATGGCCTGGATCGTCGACGAATCGAAGAACCGACAGGAGGCCTGGCAGTGACCACCACATCTCATCCCGAAGAGACCGCGCGACGCCCCGCCGTCGCCGTGGACGAGCTCGGTGACGCCCCGCGGATCGGCACGGTGATGGGCCTTCTGGCCGACGGTGCCGCCCGCACGCCGGGTGCGGAGCTGCTGCGGTTCGGCGACGAGTCGTGGACGTACGAGCAGGCCGATGCGGCGTCGTCGCGGCTCGCGCACCTGCTGATCACGGATCACGGCATCGCGCCGGGCGACCGGGTCGCGATCATGCTGCCCAACGTCGCGGGCTGGCCGCTCGCCTGGTTCGGCGTGCTCAAGGCCGGCGCGGTCGCCGTGCCCGTCAACTCCGCCTACCGCGCGGCCGACCTACGGTTCGTGCTCGAGGACTCGGGCACCCATGTGATCGTGACCGATGCGGACCATGTGCCGCTGGTACGCGAGGTGATCGCGAGCGATGACGCGCTGGCCGGCGTCGCCGTCGTCGACATCGCGGAGACCAGCGGCACGGAGCACTCGTCCACCGCCCCGGACGTGGACATCCGCGCGGACACCCTTGCGAACCTGCAGTACACGTCGGGGACCACCGGTTTCCCGAAGGCGTGCATGCTCACGCACGATTACTGGACCCGAATCGCGTGGACCTGCGCTGGAGCGGCCGGCCTCGGTCCCGACGACGTGCTGCTGACGGCCCAGCCCTTCTCGTACATGGACCCGCAGTGGAACACCGTGCTGGCGTTGACGACCGGCGCTCCGCTGGTGGTACTGCCGAAGTTCTCGGCGTCCGGCTTCATGCGCGACGTGCGCCGCCACGGCGCGACCTTCTGCTACGTGCTCGGCTCGATGCCCACGCTGCTGTTCAAGCAGCCGCCCGGTCCCGACGATCGCGCGAATCGCCTACGTGGCGTCTTCTGCTCCGCCATCCCCACGGCGCTGCACGGCGCCCTGGAGGAGCGCTGGGGCGCACCCTGGCGCGAGGTCTACGGGATGACGGAGAGCGGGATCGACCTGTTCAGCCCGTTCGACGACGTCGCCGCCGTCGGCAGCGGAACCCTCGGGCATCCCGTGCCCACCAAGCAGGTCCGGATCGTCGACGCCGACGGTGCCGAGGTCCCGGCCGGGACACCGGGCGAGCTGACCGTGGCCGGAACGCCGATGATGCTCGGCTACTGGAACCGTCCCGAGGAGACCGAGAGGATCCTGCGCGGCGGTCGCCTGCACACCGGTGACGTCGCCGTCAAGGACGAGCACGGAGGGATACGCCTCGTCGGCCGTCTCAAAGACATGGTGCGGCGCGGCGGGGAGAACGTCGCCGCCGCGGAGGTGGAAGCCGCGCTCGAGCGCGACGTCGCCGTCGTCGCGACCGCCGTCGTCGCCGAACCCGACGACGTGCTCGGAGAGGAGGTCAAGGCCTTCGTGCAGCTCGCGGCGGGTGTCGCCGCCGACCGTTCGACGGTCGAGGCGATCGTCGCCCGCGTCGCCGAAGGCCTTGCCCGCTTCAAGGTTCCGCGCTACGTCGAATTCGTCGCGGACTTCCCGCGCACCCCGTCCGAGCGGGTGTCCAAACCCGCACTCAAGGCCCGCGCCGAGCAGGCCCCCGGCACCGTCCACGACCTGCGCGCGCCGGCACCGTCGACCAAGGAGAACAAGGTGAACGACACCGACCAGGCGGCCGAGCACGTGCTCGTCGAGGTGACCCGGGAGGTCGCCGTCATCACGCTGCGTCGGCCCGAGAAGCTCAACGCTCTCACCGCACCGATGCGCAGGTGCCTGTCCGCGCTGATCCGCGAGTACGGCACCGGCGACAAGGCCAGGGGCATCGTGCTCACCGGGACCGGACGCGCGTTCAGTGCCGGCGAGGACCTCGCCGTCGCGCCCACATCCTTCGAGGAGATGCGGGAGAGCTTCGAGAGCTTCCACGACGTGACCCGCGCCGTGATCGAGACCAGGGTGCCCGTCATCGCTGCGATCAACGGCATCGCCGTGGGCGGCGCGTCGGAGATCACGCTGTGCTGCGACGCCCGACTGGGCACGCCACAGACGGAGTACTACCAGCCCGAGAACGGACGCGGCCTGACCATCTCCAACGCGTCCAGCATCCTGCTGCCCCGCATCGTCCGCGGTCACGCGATGCGCATGGTCTTGGCCTCCGAGCGCGTCGGGGCCGACGAGGCGCTGGAGATCGGCCTGCTCGACGAGATCGTCGAGCCGGAGGCGCTGCTGAATCGCGCCATCGACACCGTGCACGCGTGGACCCCCGAGGGCGTCAACAACACCGCTCTGCACCTGGAGCTGCTGCGGCCGTCGATCGAGGAGATCGAGCGCGCCTTCGAGCGTGAGGACGCGGCCGCCGACGAGTCCTGGAACAGCGGCGCGCTCACCGCCGGCGTCCAGAGCTTCTGGGACGCACGCACACCCGCCACCGCGAACGGAGCAAGCCGATGATGACCACCCGCGCCGCTGTGCTCACCGAGGTGGGCCGGCCCCTGCACCTGACCGACATCCACGTCGACGATCCCGAGCCCCACGAGGTGCGGGTCGCCGTCACCCACGTGGGGCTGTGCCACAGCGACCTGCACTACATGACCGGCACCGTCGAATCCGAGATGCCGGTCGTCGTCGGGCACGAAGTGGCGGGTGTCGTCGAGTCGGTCGGCTCCGCCGTCACCGACCTCGAGCCCGGCGCCCGCGTGACCGGCGCGCTGACCCCGTCGTGCGGGCAGTGCGCGAACTGCAACGCAGGTCGCTCCACCCAGTGCCAGCGGCAGGCGGAGATCCGGCGCCGCCCTCGGCCCGCGTACTCGCTGCCCGACGGGACGCCCGTCGCCCGCCTCGGCGACGTCGGCGCGTTCTCCGAGCACATCCTGCTCCGCGCGAACGCCGCGGTGAAGCTGCCCGACGACGTACCGACCCGCGTGGGTTGCCTGCTCTCCTGCTGCATCGTGACCGGCGTCGGCGCTGTGTTCCGCGGGGCGCAGGTGCGCCCGGGTTCCACCGTCGCGGTGATCGGCTGCGGCGGAGTCGGTTCGGCCATCATCCAGGGCGCGCGGCTGGCCGGCGCGTCCGCCATCGTGGGAATCGACCTCGACGACGCCCGGCTGAAGGCCGCGCACCAGTACGGCGCCACGCACACGGTGAACGGTGCGGGCGACGTGCGAGCCGAGATCGCCGAACTGCTCGGCGACGGCGTGGACTACGCCTTCGAGGCCGTCGGCTCGGCGCGCACCGCCGCGACGGCACTCGCGATTGCGCGTGCCACCGGCACCGCGTGCCTGGTCGGCATCGCGCCCGACGGCACCGACGTACCCGTCGCCGCCGCCGACTTCTTCTTCAGCGAGAAGCGCCTGATCGGCTCGTACATGGGCTCCGGCCAGGCACGCGAGGACATCGGGCAGTTCGCCCGCCTCTACCAGCAAGGCCGGCTGCTGCTCGACGAGATGGTCACGGACGTCATCGGATTCGAGGCGATCAACGAGGGCTTCGAGGCCATGAAATCGGGCGACGTCACGCGGATCGTCGTCGCCATGTCCACCCGCTCCGAGACCGAGGTGACCTTATGACCACCAAGACCACAACCACCCTTGCCCAGCCCCGCAGCTACATCGCCGGGGAGTGGATAGAGTGCGAGACGCTCGACACCTGGAACGTCGACCCGAACACCGGCGCCCCCGTCCACCGCACGGTGACCACCACCCAGGCCGATCTGGACCGCGCGCTGGACCTCGCGCAGCGCGTCTACGACGCGACGGACTTTACCGCCGACGACTTCCGGATCGAACGCGCCGAGGCCCTGGAGCGGGCCGCGGCGAACGTCGAGCAGCGGCTCGAGGAGATCGCGCGGGTTGACGCGCTCACAAGCGGCACGGCGATCGGCGCCACCCGCAAGATCGCGGCGTTCCTTCCGCACCGCCTACGCGGCGCGGCCGCCGAGGCGCGGAACATCGCCCGCGTCACTGAGCTCTCCGCGGGCGGCCGCGACGTACGGCTGCACCGGATCCCGTGGGGCCCCGCGGCGATCCTCACCCCGTGGAACGGCCCCAGTTTCATCCCGGCGGCCAAGGTCGCGAGCGCTGTCGCCGCCGGCTGCCCTGTCCTCCTCAAGCCGTCCGAGCACGCGCCCGCCAGCGCGCAGGTGATTGCCGAGTGCCTCGTCGATGCCGGCCTGCCCGACGGTGCCCTCCAACTGGTCCACGGCGCCGGCGACATCGGTGCCGCACTGACGGGTGACCATCGGATCCAGGTCGTGTCCTTCACGGGCGGCCCGGGCGCAGGGCGGGCGATCGCCCGCGCCGCAGCGGAGGACTTCAAGGTCCTGCAGCTGGAGCTGGGCGGAAACAACCCGGTGATCGTGCTCGACGACGCCGACCTCGACGCGACCGCCGACGGGATCCTCACGGGCATGACGAACCTCAACGGACAATGGTGCGAGGGCCCGGGCAAGGTACTCGCGCCAGAGCACCTGGTGCAGCCGCTCCGTGTGGCGCTGGCAGAGCGCATCGCGAAACTGCGGATCGGGCACTCGCTGGACGAGGCCACCGACATCGGCCCGATCTCCAACGAGCCGCACTACCGCATGCTGCAGCAGCGAATCGACGGCCTGCGCGCGCTCGGAGCCGAGGTCGATCAGCCGGGCCAGCTGCCCGCCCTGGCAGGGTTCTTCCTGTCACCCACGGTCGCCACCGGTTCCGACCCCGACCGCACGACGGCGGAGCTGTTCGGGCCGGTCGTCTCGCTGCACGGCGTGGATTCCGAGGAGGAGGCGCTGCGAGCGGCCAACGCGCACCCGTCGGGCCTCGACGCGTACGTCTTCGGCACCGACACCGACCGCGCGATCGCGGTCGGCGCCCGGATCAGGTCCGGCGAGGTCCGCGTCAACGGCGCGAAGGTCGCCGACCTCGGCGACGACTCCGCGCAGAGCTTCTGGGGGCCGTCCGGAATCGGCGGACACGGTCCGGCCGAGTCGATCCGGGTGTTCTGCGGCGACCGGGTGGTCGGCGTCGACTCGCCCGACCTGCCGATGTAGACCGGCCACCATGACGCCGACCGACCACGAGGGAGACACACCCGTGGAGAACAGACCGCTCATGACGTCACGGTCCTCGGCTGCTTGCCGCACCCGTACGTCCGCCGGCCGATGCCGGCTACAGGGTCGCCGTGTGGAACCGGACCCACGCCAAGGCCGCGGCGATCCTCTACTCCGGATCCGAATCCGCCTGATCTGCACACGGCCAGGCGACGGTCGTCGCCGTGGGATGAGCCGGGAGCACGACGGCTCCGGTCGGGGACGCCGCGGGCGTCAGTCGCGCAGTTGCACCAGCATGAGCGCGGCGACGACGCTCGCGGCGCTCTCGGCGAGCGGCACTGGCAAAAGCTGGTCGGCGCGCGCCAGCCTCCGCTCGACGGTGTTCCTGTGGGTGAACAGACGCTCGGCGGCGGCGGAGCCGTTGAACCGCTCCTGGACGTAGGTGAGCACCGTCTCGCGCAGCGCGGGATCGGCGGTGGCCAGGTCGCCCAGGGTGTCGGCGACGAACTGATCGGCCTGGGCCATGTCGGCGGTGAGCACCGAGACCAGCGCGACGTCCTCGTAGCGCACGACGGTCCGGTTCGAGCCCAGTCGGGCCAGCATGCGCTGCGCCGACGCCGCGTCGAGGTGGCTGCGGCGGAAACCGTCGAGGTCCTGGCCCGGCCGCCCGAAGGCGAGGTGGATTCCCGGGGTGTCCGCGACGATCTGTTCGGCGACCTCGGCCGGTGGGACCACGTGCGCCGGGACCCACACCCACAGGGCGGTGGTGCTCGCGTTGAGCGTGAGCCGGCGCCCGCCGCCGCACATTCGCATCACCGCCTCCGCGGCGGTGTCGAGGCCAGCCGCCTCGTCCGCCGAATCGCTCCAGATGATCGCGGCCACGTGGTGCCCCGTCAGTGCGTACCCGAGACGTGATTCCGCCCGCGCGCGACCGATCGGCGCGCCTTCGAGCAACAGCTGGACCGTGGCGTGCCGTTCGGCGTTCGCCCCCTTGGCGAGATCGGCGCGCTCCCGCTCCACGAACTCGTCGAGCGCGGCGATCGAATCGTCGATGAACGTCGCCATCGAGCGCTCGGACACCTTTATCAGCTCCCGGAGTTCGTCGAGGTCTGTAGTGACGGCGAAGCAGCCGTCGACCCACATCGACCACGCGCCGTGCTGAGCGCCGCGCCAGGAACCAAGGTCGTGCAGATCCAGCCCCCGGCGCACTACATCCCGCGCGAACTGCAGGATCTCCGGATCCATGCTCGGCGCAACCCGCATGCCCGGAGCCTGGATGTTCGCGGACAACCAGTGCAGCATGTTGGTCCTGTTCATCCGGCGATCCGCGTCGACGAGCTGCGGATCGTCGAGCACGGCGCGGTAATCCGCCGACTCGTGTGCCGCCGCCGTCACCTCTTCCGCAGCGGCGTCGGCCGCGGCGAGCATGTGCTCCGCCACCATCCGGATGAGCGCCGAGATGCGCACGCTCGGACCCGGCCACGATGTTCTCACTGTCGAACTGTAGCGCTGCGCCGGTCCGGTCGTTCCGCTCCGACACGCAACGTCCACAGTGACCGATGCGCGTGTAGAGCTGAAAACAGAAGCGCGACTCCCGTTGTCGGAAAGGGCGCTCCTGTTCAGCGGCTCAGATCTTGCGGTGCCGCAGGTTGATCGGGAGGCCGTCGGCGGGGGTCGGGCCGGTGCCGTAGGTCAGTTCCGGGCGGTAGCCGGCCGGGACGTCCCACTCGAAGCGCAGCAGCATCTGGTGCAGGATCGACTTCACTTCCATCCCACCGAAATACAGTCCGATGCACTTGTGGGCGCCGCCACCGAAGGGAGCCCACGCGAACCGGTGGACCTTGTCTTCGCGGCGTTCGGCGGAGAAGCGTTCGGGATCGAAGTGGGTCGGGTTGGGCCACCACTCTTTGCGGAGCATCGTCGCCCAGGGGTGGATCCCCAGCAGCGTGCCCTTCGGGATGTAATGCCCGCAGACCTCGGTGTCCTCGATCGCCATCCGGAAGAGCATGCCGACCGGGGCGTTGAGCCGCAGCGTCTCCTTGAACGCGAGCTCCATGCTGGGGAGCTTGTCGACGTCGTCGTAGTCGATCGTCGGCTTGTCGAGGGCCAAGGACTCCTCGCGCAGGCGCTGCTGCCATTCGGGATGGCGGCCGAGGAAATAGGTCATCATCGACAGCGCGATGGTGCTGGTGTCGTGTGCAGCCATCATCACGAAAATCATGTGGTTGACGATGTCCTCGTCGGAGAACGTCTCGCCCTCGTCGCTCTCGGCGTTGCAGAGCACGCTGAACAGGTCGTCGGCGTCGTTGCCTCGTCGCAGCGGGATCTCGGAGCGGAAGTACTCCTGCAGTACCTCGCGGCCGCGTAGGCCTTTCGCCCACGTCCAGTTGCCGACGTCCTTGCGAACGATCGCCTGGCCACCACGGACGGCCGCCTCGAAGGCGTGCTCGAGGCGGTGGGCCTCGGACTCGCTGACGTGCGCGCCCATGAAGACCTCGGTCGCGAGCGACAGCGTGAGGTCCTTGGTGCGGGAGTACATCTTGAAGCCGTTGCCCACCTCCCAGTTGGCGAGGGTCTTCTCGATGTGCGGGGTCATGATGTCGAGGTAGCCCGTGAGCCGCGGACGGCTGAACGCCTGCTGCATGATGCGGCGGTGCTGCATGTGCTCGTCGAAGTCCATCAGCATGACGCCCCGGCGGAAGAACGGGCCGATCATCGGCTCCCAGCCGAGTTCGCTGGAGAACGCCTTCTTGCGGTTCATCCAGACCGCTTCGATCGCATCCGGACCGACGAGCGTGACCATGTTCATGCCCAACGCGCCCGACCACGAGACCTGGCCGTAGCGCTCGAACCGCTCCATCGCCGACTTCAACGGGTCGACCAGCGCTTCGAGCGTGTTGCCGAGATACGGGATGCCCGGGTCCCCCATCACCGGCTTGAGGTCCGACCCGGCGGGTGGCTCGGCCAGCGGACGTTCGGAGCTCGGATACATGCTGCTCGCCTTCGCCAGCACCTGCTGCATCTGCCTCTTGCGACTCGCCATTTGTCTGCCACTCCCCACTGATCCGATGTGCGTTACATCACTATGCACCATTGGAACGGATTCTAGCGGTTGTTTCAAGAGGGTTGCGCGGACAGGGTGTTCACGCAGGTTGTGTGAGCGTGTCCGATGCGCGCCGCGAGGCAAGCACCCGGGGCGCCGAGACCCCCAGTGCGATGAGGACCGCGAGGCCCCAGAGCAGGTACGACGACCCGACGACGTGCTGCCACCAGGTCCAGGACAGTTCGGCGTCGTAGCGCTGCGGTATCCGCTGATGCGGTGCGATGAGGAAGATGAGCAGCCCCGAACCGAGGAGCCACCACCAGAGCGCCGACGCCGTGGTCCTCGTCGCCAGGTACGTCAACAGGAGGAGCAGCGGGACCGCCCAGACCCAGCTGTGGTCCCAGGCGACAGGCGAGCAGTACAGCGCGGCGAAGGCGACCGCGATGAGGGCCGCGACATCCTGTGGAGTCGCTGTCCGGGTTTCGGCCGGCGCCGTGGCCAGCAGACGCCACGCGACCCACGCGATGAGCAATCCGACAACCAGTGAGACGAGGAACCAGGCGAGTTCGGACTCCACCTCCAGGCGCCCCAGTTCGCCCTTGATCGACTGATTGTTCGCGAAGTGCGGGCTACCGATGCGGTCGGTGTCGAAGAGTGTCGAGGTCCAGTAGGTGGTCGAGTCGTTCGGGGTCAGCAGGTGGCCCAGCGCGGCGTAGCCGACTGCCGACGTCGCAGCGACGCCCAATGCGCGCCAGTCCCGGCGGACGAAGAAGTACAGCAGGAACACCGCCGGAGTGAGCTTGATCGAGATGGCCAGGCCGACGAGGAGACCGTTCCACCACCTGCCCCGGCCCAGCAGGGCGTCGACGACGACGAGCGTCATCAGCACGATGTTGATCTGACCGAAGTTGAGGGTGTCCCGGACCGGTTCGAGCCAGAGGCCGACCGTCGTGGCTGCTGTGGCGAGCCACCACAGATCTCGCGCCGGCCGGTCGAGGAGACACGACAGGACGATTCGGCACACCACGAGCAGACAGCCGATGGAGATCGCGGTGAACAGGGCCTGACCCAGGCCCAGCGGGACGATGGTGAACACGGAGAACAGTGCGGCGGCCAGCGGCGGATACGTGAAGGGCAGATTCGACCCCTCGGCGAGCGGCGGCAGGAGCCCGTACAGGTCACCACCGTCGAGCAGGACCTGTCCGCCCATGCGGTACACGTCGAAGTCGATGCGATAAGGCGCGGGCGGCTGAGTCGGCAGGACGACGATCGCGACCGCCGCACTGATGAGGAAGGCGACCAGCGTCCCCCATCGGGTCAAGGGCGATCCCAGGTAGCGGTCCAGCGCACGGCGGGTGTTCTCAGCTGCAGTCACGAGCCCTCACTTCCGAGCGGGATCGTATCGCGGGGAGCCCTCGGTGCTACTCAGGCCGCCCCGGCGCCGCGTCGACGTCCACGTGCCGGAGTGGTCGACTCCTCGGGGTAGCCGTCGAGCATGATCGTCGCGACTGCGCCGAGCGCACGGTCCCACGCCTGCGTCATGGCCGGAGTCCAGGCGTCACCGCCGATCTCGCTCATCGCGGCGATCATGCATTCCGCGACGGCGCAGTACATCGGCCTGGTGACGCCTAGTCGTGCGTGCCGCCGTCCCAGTGCGTGCAGGGTGGTCGTCAGCCATTCGGCGTCGTCGACATGGTCCACCACCGACACGATCGCGCTTCGTAGCGTCTCCGCCTGGACGCGGGTGCCGCGGCCGAACATCGCGCGGACGGTGGGATAGCGGTCGAACAGGATCTCGTAGAAGCGGACCGTGAGACCCGCGTTCGGGAGGTCGACAAGACCGAAGCTGTGGTGGAGCAGTTGCTTGTCCATGTAGGGACCTTGGTGCGCGGGCATTGCGGCTGGAGTCGTGTCGGGGAAGGCCGAGGTAAACGTGATCTCACACCGAACCGCAGCCGGTGAGAGGTTCGGGATGGTTCGGGCCGCATGTGCTCAGGAGTCCCAGTCGACCGTGGCGGCCAGGTCCAGAAGACGGCGTCGGCGTGCTTCCCCGGTGGCCCCCATCCATGCGATGAGTCCGTAGACGTGTGCGCGGAAGTCCGGATGGTCGTGCCGATTCTGCGACGACGCCCCGTGGACGCGTGCGTTGTGGAGCAGCGCTCGCAGGTTGTCGTACTCGGATCTGGCGACCTGGGGACGGTCGTTGACGACGAGCCCGGCGAGGCGCTGGCGCTGATGGCTGCGCATGATCCGGACCTTGTCCGGGTGGACGGTGAAGCGCTCGTCCTCGACGATGCGGAGCACGGTCCACAGTGCGCGGTCGGCGTCCATGGCGTCGCCCGAGATCGCCAGGTCGTCGCCGTATCGGGTGTACCGCAGACCGTTGCGACGGGCATAGCCGTCGAGTCGTCTGTCCAGCGATCGCATCACCAGATTCGCGAGGTGGGGCGACGTCGGCGCCCCCTGTGGGAGATGACGTTCGCGAAGCAGCGCGGCGTGCGTACGATCGACGCCGCGGAGCTCGTCGACAGGCGTTGTCGTGGTGCACAACTCGGCGAGCAGGCGTGCGATGTGCGGTTGATAACCGGCATCCCGGAACACCGCACGCACGCGTTGGACGGTGATGGTCTCGAAGCAGTGTCGGAGGTCGACGCGCACCACGACTGGCCGGTCGGTGTGCGGCCAGGCGAAAGCAGCCGGCGACGATCCGGGTACGAAACCGCGTGCCGCGGAATGCGCCGGAATACGTTCGATCAGGCGTCTCAGCAGTCGCCGTTGGGTCTCGCGCATCCGCGGCTTCGGAGCTTCGATGACACGGACACCGTCCCGCTTCTCGCGCCGCCAGATGCGGTAGTGCCGCAACGGAGGTCGTCCGGTCCGCAACCACTGACCGCGGTCGGCGAACCACTCGAGCTCTGGGACGGTGAAGTCGAGCCAATGCGCGAACTGTTCCACGTCGTAGAGATCGGGCAGGGCTTCAGGCAGGGTCACGGTCGGCTCCGGCTCGTGGAGAAGGATGGGCCGGCGGGCTTCGGACGCAGGGTGGGTCCACGGGACGAGGGCTTCGACGACCACCCGTGCGGGGTGTCGGGGTTCGTGAGTCGAGAGTTCGAAGATGCGGTCGGCCACATCGGTGGTGACCTCAGCGGGCAGAACACTACGCAGCGCGTCGACGATCTCCGGCCACGTCCACGCCGAATACGTACGCGAGAACGCCGCAGCGACTTCGGCGGTCTCGTGGGCAGACAGGAATGGCTCGGTCACGGCGTCGTCGTGGGGTGTCGTGCGCTGGGGTGTCGTGCGCTGTGGCGTCGCGGGCTGTGGTGGCGTTGGCCAGGGCGGTGATGAACGACGGGTGTGGTAACCAGAACTGTGGTGCAGCGGCGCCGCGTGGCACGTGAAGCGTGCGCGCCGGCGTCGGACGCAGGAACCAGCTGTGAAGTGCACCCAGGGGTTACCCCTGAGACGGATCGCGACGATCCCCTCTCACCTCGCCCGTCGTTCATCAACGACATGGTGCCACGGGCGTCCGACACCGCCGGGGAAGACGCATGTGTCCACGTGTCTCTGATGTGGCCCGGGTCTGGTAGACCCGGGGTCTATGGGTGACTACGAGATTCGGCCCGTCGACGCGAGTGACATCGAAGAGATCTCGACCGCGCATACCGCCATCTGGAAAGCGACCTACGCGGGGATGGTGGCGCAGGACAGACTCGATGCGCTCACGCCCGCCGTGTCGGCCTCCCGCTGGCGGGAGACTCTCGGAGAGTTCGCGGACCATGCTGCGCGCGGAGTTCGCCTCCGGTGCGCGACCTCCATCGCCACACACGAGATGGTCGGCTTCGCAACGAGCGGCCCGGCTCGCGACCACGACGCTTCCGCACCGATCGAACTGTGGTCCCTGAATGTCACTCTCCGGCATCACGGCACCGGCGTCACGCTGGACTTGATGACCGCAGTCCTGGGCGGAACCGGCACCCGGGCCTACCTGTGGGTTGCACGCGACAATGCACGGGCAGTGGCGTTCTATCGCAAACACGGATTCGACCTCGACGGGGTCACACGTTACGACCCAGCCTGGGATTGCCATGAAGTACGCATGACCACTGCATAGATGTGAACGGCGAGCGACAGGACCACGAGGTCACTTCGGGGGCGATGCCGCTCGCGAGCTACCAACTGGAAGCAGAGCACCACGATGCGATCATTGCCATCGCGATCCACCTGACGCCGCGCGAGCTTGAGGCCATCCCGCAACGTGCGCAGTTGATGGACGACGCGAAGCTCGGCCTGCCAAGCCACTTGACGTGCAGGCGCGAGTCCGTCCTGCGCGCACTCAGGACCGAGACCAGGTGGACACCCGGACCAGCCGACCGCACCAATATGGAACCTGGTGGGTCTTCGTGATCGTCCGATCCTGTTCCGTTCACCGGGTAGAACGACTACCCAACAGCCACAGCATGTACGAGAAACCGCGTCATTCCTCGGATTGTCGGGATAGACCGTGCACAAGCCGACCGTCCTGCGCTCGAATCGGAAGCCCGGAGCGGGGCACGCTCGGAAACGCGCGGATTCCGTGTCGCCTTCCCGCCGGCAGAGGATCATCAGCTCACTACTGCAGCACTACTTTCGACGGAAGTGGCGATACGGATGTGACTGAAGTTCACCACAGTCAACGATGAACGCACAGTCAACGAAAATAGGCGCACAGTCGACGCAATCGCCTGCACAGTAGACGATTTCGTCGATTCAGACCCTGTGGACAAACCTCGAAATCGAACGGCTGTTCCCGTACAGTGGAGGCATGCCAGAGCTCGACACCCTCCTCGACCAGCTCGTCGAGATCACCCCACCCGCCGACGACCCCACTGGGGCAGCAACATTCGACGCGTTGAACATGCTGCGGTTGATCGGCAACGTTGTGTCCCATCAGATCGTCACCCACACAGCGCAACTCGACGATCTAGGCGTCGCGCAGATATCTGGCAGCACCACCAAGAAGATGCTGATCGAATCAGGGCTCGCGCCCGCAACAGCCCTACGAGTCATGCGAGGCGTCGATGGCCTGGCCGCGTTGCCCGCCGTCGCTCGTCACGCCGCCGACGGACGGCTGTCCTCGGAGATAGTCGATGCCATCATCCGCGGCATGAACCGTATCGAGAAACGCTGCCCCGATGGGGTTTCCGACGACGACAAGACGGCGCACGAGATCGGACTCCTCGCCCAAGCCTTGTCTGGTGCGACGCCGACGCAAGTGTTTGAACACGCCCGCGTCATCGGCAACACCCTTGCCGACGCCTCTGAGACCGGCATCCCTGCCGCCGACGACCCATCTCTCAACACCGTCAACGCTCACACCACCGACGACGGACGCATCGACATCCGCGCGGACCTCACCCAAGTGGTCGGCGAAAAGTTCCTGTCGATGATAGACGAAAGATCCTATCCTCGGCCCGAACCCGACGGCGCCGACGACCGTCGCACCGCTGAGCAACGCCGCGCCGACGCCTTAGAGTTGATCCTCGACCAAGCAGCGTTGGGCGCGAGTATCGACAGTGTTGGAAGCCCACGGACACAACTCCTGCTGACCCTCCCCGCCACCGGCGCCGACCCAGCCAGCCTGCCGTGGACCGGATCGGTCAGCCAGGCAACGGCGAGACAGATGTCGTGCGACGGGACGATGACCGAGATCGTTCTCGACGGGGAAGGCGTGCCGCTACAGATGGGCCAGACACGGCGCCTGTTCCCAGCGCATCTGCGCAAAGCGGTGATCGTCCGCGACACATGCTGCATCAAATGCGGAGCGCCGCCGTCACATACGCAGGTCCACCACATCGAACACTGGGCCGACGGCGGACCGACCGACCTCGACAACGGCTGCCTACTCTGCCAACGCTGCCACACCCAGGTGCACCATCACGGGTGGGGCGTCATCATCGGATTCGACCGACACCCCTGGCTCGTCCCGCCCGCCACCATCGACCCACGGCGCCGACCCCTACCGGCCTACAACCGGCGCACCATGCGACTCGACAGCGCGGCCTGACCACCACACACTTCGCGTAGCACCTTTCGCAACCGCGGTTTCGCGGGAATGCATCTGTACCTTGACAACTCCACAGTGGGATATCCGGCTGAGTGTTCGCGGCGGACGCGCCGTCGTGATGCACGAACTCGGCTGCCGAGGTGGGTGGCCAACCCTTCGTGGCTCGTCGCTTGCGCTCCTCGCACCTCAGGGAGCAGGGGGGTGGGGTTGCTTGCGTTCCTCGCACCTCTGTGTCAGCGGCCTGGCGGCCGTCGCGGACCACAAAAGAACACTCGTGAGTGTCCGAAATCCATGCTCCCTGAGGTGCGAGCGAAGCGAGCCACGAAGGGTCTCGCAACGTGTCTCACCAGACCCTTCGAGGCTCGTCGCTTGCGCTCCTCGCACCTCAGGAAGCAGAGGTTATGCGGTTCTTTCGGATTAGGGAGCAGCGGTGGGTCGCTTCTTTCGGATCAGGGAGCAGAACGGTCGCCGCTTGCGCTCATCGCACTTCAGGGAACAACGGGTCCGCGTTACCCAGTCAGGCGCCCACGTAGTCGGCGAGGTGCTCGCCGGTGAGCGTGGACCGGTCGGCGACGATGTCGGCGGGCGTGCCCTCGAAGACGATCTGGCCCCCGTCGTGGCCCGCGCCCGGGCCGAGGTCGATGATCCAGTCCGCGTGCGCCATGACGGCCTGATGATGCTCGATGACGATCACCGACTTCCCGGAGTCGACGAGACGGTCGAGGAGTCCGAGGAGCTGCTCGACGTCGGCGAGGTGAAGACCGGTGGTCGGCTCGTCGAGGATGTAGACGTCGCCCTTCTCCCCCATGTGGCTGGCCAGCTTCAGTCGCTGGCGTTCGCCGCCGGACAGGGTGGTCAGGGGCTGACCGACCTTGATGTAGCCGAGTCCGACGTCGACCATACGATGCAGGATCTTGTGTGCGGCGGGCAGTTTGGCGTCATCGTCGGCAAAGAAGGCCTCGGCCTGGGCGACCGACATCTCGAGTACTTCACTGATGTTGCGGCCGCCGAAGGTGTAGTCGAGCACCTCCGCTTGGAATCGCTTGCCCTCGCACACCTCGCAGGGCGCGGCGACGCCGGCCATCATCGCGAGGTCGGAGTAGACAACACCCGCACCGTTGCAGTTGGGACAAGCGCCCTCGGAATTGGCGCTGAACAGTGCCGGTTTGACGCCGTTGGCCTTGGCGAAGGCCTTGCGGATCGGTTCGAGCAGCCCGGTGTAGGTCGCTGGGTTGGAACGCCTCGACCCCTTGATGGCGCTCTGGTCGATGGAGACCACCCCGTCCTCCTTGGCCACCGTCGAGTTGATCAGCGAGCTCTTGCCGGAGCCGGCGACGCCGGTGAGCACGACCAGCACGCCGAGAGGGATGTCGACGTCGACGTCGCGAAGGTTGTTCGTGTCGGCCCCGCGGACCTCGAGATGCCCGCTCGGCGAACGGACCTCGTCCTTGACGGCGGCGCGGTCCTCCAGATGGCGTCCGGTGAGTGTGTCCGCGGCACGCAGTTCGTCGACGGTGCCCTCGAACACGATCTCGCCGCCGTCGGTACCGGCCCCGGGGCCGATGTCGACGACGCGGTCGGCGATGGCGATGACCTCGGGCTTGTGCTCGACCACGAGGACCGTGTTGCCCTTGTCCCGCAACGCGCGCAGCAGATCGTTCATTCGGGTGATGTCGTGCGGATGAAGACCGATCGACGGCTCGTCGAAGACGTAGGTCACATCGGTCAGCGATGAGCCGAGGTGACGGATCAGTTTGGTGCGCTGGGCCTCTCCGCCGGACAGCGTGCCGGCCGGGCGTTCCAGCGACAGGTAGCCGAGCCCGATGTCGACGAACGCGTCGAGATGATCGCGCAGCGCGTCGATCAGCGGCGCCACCGACGGGTCGTCGAGTTCAGCGACCCACTGGGCGAGATCGCTGATCTGCATCGAACACGCGTCGGCGATGCTGATGCCCTTGATCTTCGACGACCGGGTCTCGGCCGTGAGGCGGGTCCCCTCACAGTCCGGGCATGTCGCGAAGGTGATCGCGCGGTCGACGAAGGCGCGGATGTGCGGCTGCATCGCCTCCCGGTCCTTGCTGAGCATCGACTTCTGGATCTTCGGGATCAGGCCCTCGAAGGTGATGTTGATGCCCTCGACCTTGATCTTCGTGGGCTCCTTGTAGAGCAGGTCGTTGAGCTGTTTCTTGGTGTATTTCGCGATCGGCTTGTCAGGGTCGAAGAAGCCGCAGCCGCGGTAGATCCGGCCGTACCAGCCGTCCATCGAGTAACCGGGGATGGTCAGCGCACCCTCGTTGAGCGATTTCGACGAGTCGTAGAGCGCGGTGAGGTCGAAGTCGGAGACGTCTCCGCGGCCCTCGCATCGCGGGCACATGCCGCCGGTGATGGAGAAGCTCCGGCGCTCCTTGACCTTCTGGCCGCCCTTCTCGATCGTCACCGCGCCGGCCCCGCTGATCGAGGCGACATTGAACGAGAAGGCCTGGGGTGAACCGATATGCGGAGTTCCCAAGCGACTGAACAGGATACGCAGCATCGCGTTGGCATCGGTGGCCGTGCCCACGGTCGACCGGACATTGGCACCCATGCGTTCCTGGTCGACGATGATCGCGGTCGTCAGACCTTCCAGGATGTCGACGTCCGGGCGGGCCATCGACGGCATGAAGCCCTGGACGAACGCGCTGTACGTCTCGTTGATGAGGCGTTGGGATTCCGCGGCGATGGTGCTGAACACCAGCGAGCTCTTCCCGGAACCGGACACACCGGTGAAGACCGTCAGGCGACGTTTGGGCAGGTCGACGTTGACGTCCTTGAGGTTGTTCTCGCGCGCACCGTGCACACGGATCAGGTCGTGCGTGTCTGCAGGGTGGGCATCGGCGCCCTGCACGGCGTCGACCCTCTCGGCGGAACGGGTGGCGGATCGGGCAGGCGTGGCGGTGCGCGTTGCTGGACTCATCGTCTCTCCATCAGGGCGGTGACCGCGGGTGCGTGGTCGCCGGCGTTCGGGGTGCTCATGTCGTTCCGGAGGTTCGATCCCGCGAGGTCTGTGCGCGGACTCCCGGTCGATCTAACCAGGGTGGACGGCGCGGGCGCGGGGTGTTGTCGATCAACACCCTCGACGAGCGCTGCGGCAGGCGGGAATCGACCGGGCCCGCACATCTCTCAGCCGGCCTGGTCGATACGGATGAGGTTGCCTGCCGGATCCCGGACGGCGGCGTCGCGCACGCCGTAGGGCTGATCCATCGGCTCCTGCACGATGTCGACTCCGCTCGCCTGCAGCTTCTCGAAGAGTCCGTCGAGGTCGTCGGTCGCCAGCGTCAGGGCGCCGTAGCTCCCCTTGGCGATCAACTCGAGGATCGTCTGGCGTTCCTCGTCGGTGATGCCGGGATCCGCGGCCGGGGGATGCAGGACGATCGACGTACCCGGCTGCCCGGGCGGGCCGACCGTCAGCCATCGCATGCCCTCGTAGCCGACGTCCTTACGGAGTTCGAAGCCGAGCAGGTCGCGGTAGAACCCGAGGGCCGCATCGCCGTCGGTGTGCGGAAGGAAGGTGTACTGGATCGTGATGTTCATGGGATCAGGCTAGGCAGTCTCACCCCCGCTGTGCTTCTCGATTCCTGATCGGTCTGGTGATGTTCTTCGCCAGGCACGCCGGAATCCCGTCGGTCGCGTCGGCCGACTGCTCCCGATAGACCGTCGGTGGGACCCCGACCAGTTCGGTGAACCGGGTGCTGAACGTGCCGAGGGATGAACAACCGACCTCGAAACAGACCTCGGTGACGCTGAGGTCACCGCGCCGGAGCAGGGTCATCGCCCGCTCGATGCGACGAGTCATCAAGTACGAGTAGGGCGATTCGCCGTAGGTCTGCCGGAACTTGCGACTCAGGTGACCCGCCGACATGTTGACCCCACGGGCGAGCGCCTCGACGTCGAGCGGCTGCGCGTACTCACGATCGATCCGGTCGCGGACCTGACGCAGCAAGGCCAGGTCGCGCAGACGCTGATCGGAATCGGTTCGTGGCACGAGTCGATCGTAGTGCGCCGGAGATCTCGTGCGCTGGGGGTTCAGGCTCGGAGCAATGCGGCGATGTCCGCACCGAGTGCGTCCAGACGGCGCGCAGCCTCGGCGCGGGGTACGGCGCCGTCCGGGCAGTCGAGCACGACTTCGAGGTAGCACTTCAGCTTCGGTTCGGTGCCCGAGGGACGTACGACGACGCGGTCGTCGGCCGCTGTCCGCAGCAGGATGCCGTCAGTCGGCGGGAGATCGGCGGAACCGTGTGCGAGGTCCCGGTTCTCCACCAGCGGCGAACCCGCGAGACGCTCGATCGGCGAGGATCGAAGGCGCGCCATCATCTCGCCGATGAGCGCGGTGTCCTCCACGCGGATCGTCATCGGTGCAGTGGCGTGCAGGCCATGACGACGGGCGAGGCGGTCGAGTTCGTCGGAGAGAGTACGACCGTCACGGGCGAGTCGCTCGACCAACGAGATCACCCGAACCATTGCCCCGATGCCGTCCTTGTCGCGGACCGTGTCGGGATCGGTGCAGTAGCCGATCGCCTCCTCGTAGCCGAAACGCAGGCCGGGTGTCCGGGCGATCCACTTGAAGCCGGTGAGCGTCGCCGCGAACCGCAGCCCGTGGTCGTCGGCAATCCGGCCGAGCAACCTACTCGACACGATCGAGCACGCCAGGGTGTCACCCGGGCGCGCCGCATCCCGCGCCGCCTGCTCCCCCAGCAGCCACCCGACCTCATCGCCGCTGAGCTGCCGCCAGTGCCCGTCGGGACCCGGCGCGGCGACCGAGCAACGGTCGGCGTCGGGGTCGAGGGCGATCACGACGTCTGCGTCCACGTCGCGGGCGAGATCCAGCGCGAGGTCGAGGGCACCGGGTTCCTCGGGATTGGGAAACGGGACCGTCGGAAAGTCGGGGTCGGGAACGAACTGCTCCGCCACGATGTGGACGTCGCCGATGTCGGCTGCCCGCAGCACTTCTCGGGCGACGGTACCGCCGACCCCGTGGAGGGGCGTCAGTACGACCCGGACCGGCGACGCACCGGCAGCGGGTCGCAGCCTCGCCGTGCGCTCGACGTACGTGCGGACGACCTCGTCGTCGAGACGGGTGACCGCCGCAGGCTCGCGGGGCACCCCGTCGGCGGTCGGCGCCTGCGTGATCCGGTCGGCGATGTCGGCGTCGGCCGGCGAGATGATCTGTACTCCCCTACCCGCGTCATCGGTGGCACGTCCGCCGAGGTAGACCTTGTAGCCGTTGTCGCCCGGCGGGTTGTGCGATGCGGTGATCATCACCCCGGCGTCGCAGTCGAGCGATCGCGCCGCACAGGCGGTCACCGGCGTCGGCAGTCGAGGCGGCAGCGCGAACGTGGTGAATCCCTGCGCAGCAAGCACTTCGGTGGCTGCGGCGAAGAACTCGGCGGAGCCGTGCCGGGCATCACAACCGACCACGATGCGCGCGTCAGGACCCACCGTGTCGAGCAGATACCGCGCGAGTCCGGCCGTGGCGCGGGTGACGACGGCGACGTTCATCCGTGACTCGCCCGCACCGACCTCACCGCGAAGGCCCGCGGTCCCGAAGGTCAGCGGCCCGCTGAATCGCGAGGCGAGATCCGCCACCGCATCGGCGTCGCCGGTCTCGGCCGCGTCGATCAATCCGGTGAGCGCGACGCGTGTTGCCGGATCGGGATCGTGGTCCCGCCAGTGCCGTGCGGTCTCGATCACGCGAACGCCGGTCACCGGATGCGGCGGCTCGGCTCGACGCGGTCACCGATCGCCACTCGGGCACCGCGCAGGATCTGCGTGTCCATTCCGACGAGCGTGATCTTCTCCGTGGGGACCGGACGTGTTCGCGGGTGCCCACCCACCACCGCATTCGGGCCGACCCGAACACGTTCGTCGAGCACGGACCACGCGACCGACGCGCCGGCGCCGACAACGGCATCGGCGAAGATCACCGAATCGGCCACGACCGCGCCCTTCTCGACGACCACCCCGGGTCCCAGCACGCTGCGCCGGACCGTTCCGTGCACGCGGGCGCCGCCGCTGACCAGACTGTCCTCGACGACCGCCCCGGTCTCGATGCGCGCGGCCGGACGTTGCGGCTGATTGGTGAGGATCTGGCGATCTCTACGGAAGACGTCGAGGGACCCGGAGATCAGATCGCGATGCGCCTGCAGGTATGTCTCGGGTCGACCGGCGTCGATCCAGTAGCCCGGCATCGCATGGGCCACGGTCTTCCCGCGGTCGACGAACCACGGCAACAGGTGTTCGCCGAAGTCGCCCAACCCGGTGTCGTCTTTCGGTGAGCCCTCCGTCGTCCGGCTCTCGAGATACTCCAGCCCCTCGATGAGGACGGCGGGGTCGTAGACGAAGATCTCGGTCGCGATCGTGCGCGTGGTGGCGCGTTCGGGTTTGTACCGGAACTCGCGGACTGTTCCGTCGCGGCGGGCCTTGACGGTGGCGTGCTGGGAGGCTTCGCCGAGCGGACACGTCGTGGTCACGACGGTGCATTCGGCCTCGTGCCTGCGGTGGGTCTCGATCGCGTCGCGGAAGTCGAAGTCGTAGACGTGGTCGGCGCTCATGACGATGACCTCGGCCGGCGCGTGGGCGGCGATGCGACCGCGGATGCGGAACAACAGGTCGGCGTTGCCGGTGGCGAATCCGTCTTCGTTCTCCGCGGCGTCGGTCTGTTCCGGCATCACGACGCGCAACCCGCCGTTCGTGCGATCGAGATCCCAGGGCCGACCGCCGGCCACGAGTTTCGTGATCGTCTCGGCCTCGTACTGGACACACAGCCAGACGTCATCGATGTGACTGTGGTGCAGATTGGACAGCGGGAAGTCGATGAGCTGATAGTTCCCCGCGAACGGCAACGCGGGTTTCGCGCGCCTGTCGGTCAGCACCTCCATCCGCGAACCACGTCCACCGGCCTGCACGATCGCGAGAACCTCCGAATACCGCATCACCCCAGTCTGCCGCACGGCGCCGGGTTTGCCCGGGTAGCGCGGCCAACGGCACCCGGTGGCATGCTCGACCACGAGACCAGCGGGTCGGTTCGACGAGGGAGGTACGCCGGTGACGCGCATCCGCCGGACCGAGTACGCGACGAAGGAGCGGGTCGAAACCGACTGTCTCGTCGTCGGCGGTGGCATCGTCGGACTGGCGGTGGCACGGGCGTTCGCTCTGCAAGGACGCGAGGTCGTGGTTCTGGAGAGTGCGGATACGGTTGGCGCGCAGACGACGTCGCGGAGCTCGGAGGTCATCCACGCCGGCATCTACTATCCCGAGAACAGCCTGAAGGCTCGGCTGTGCGTCGACGGTCGGGAGCAGTTGACCCGCTTCTGCGACGAGCACGATGTGTCGTGGGCGCGACCGGGCAAACTCATCGTCGCCACCGACGACGCCCAGCGGGAGCGGTTGGAAGCGTTGCTCCGACGCGGTCTGGCCAACGGGGTCACCGACCTCCGGCCGGTCGGCGTCGACGAATTGCGAGATCGCGAACCGGAGGTCGAGGGCGTCGCGGCTCTGTTCTCACCGTCGACCGGGATCGTCGACGTCGACGGTGTGGTGCGTGCACTACGACGCGACCTCGAGACGCTGGGTGGCGCGATCGCGTTGCGCAGCAGAGTGATCAGCGGGCGCATCGACCCGGCTGGATTCACGGTACAGACGGACGACGGCGACACGGCCACCACCCGGACGCTCGTCAACTGTGCGGGACTCGGTGCGTGGCAGGTGGCCCGCACGCTGGCCGGCTTCGACGGTCCGATACCGCCTCGTTTTCTCGCCAAGGGCAACTACTTCGGCCTGTCCGGCGTACGCGCGTCGTTCCGGCACCTCGTGTACCCGGTGCCCGCCGACGGCGGATTGGGCGTGCACTTCACGATGGACCTGGCGGGCACCGCGCGGTTCGGTCCCGATGTCGAGTGGCTGGACGTGTCCGACGGTGGGACGGGCACCGAGGATGAGCTCGACTACGCCGTCGACGAGGCACGTGCCGACGCGTTCGAGCGCGCCATCCGGACCTATTGGCCGCACTTGCCCACCGGCGCACTGGTTCCCGCCTACGCGGGGATCCGACCCAAGGTCGCCGGGCCGGGCGCTGCCGCCGGCGACTTCGAGATCCAGGGTCCGAGGGAACACGGGATCACCGGGTTGGTCAACCTGTTCGGCATCGAGTCCCCGGGCATCACCTCGTCGCTCGCGATCGCCGAGCATGTCGTCGGTCTGGTCACGCCCCCGACGACGTGACCAGACCGACCGGGGAGGACTCAGCTCTCCTGTGACGCAGCCTCTTTCGGGTGGTACTGGTAGGCAGCGCTCGCCTGCTCGCGGACCTTCATCGCCTGGATCGCGTCGTGATGGCGCCGCGCGTGATAGGCCAGCGGGAAGTAGGTCAGCCGCTCGGGCAGGGTCCGGTAGGCGAAACGCAGATTGCGATGGATGCGCTCGAGGTGACGCTGCTCGGCGTCGGTCCAGGTCAGGCCGAGGATCTCGCGCACACGCGGATCCATGACACCGACCGTCGTGAGGTAGTTGAAGTTCTGGAACGGCACCGACGCGGTGGCAGCCACCTTCTTCGCCGCGGGACGCAGGGTCTTGGGCACGGATTTCGGGATGACCGGCGCCGCGCGCATCTGGTCGATGAGTTCGAGTGCGACCGGATGCCGGACCAGTTTGTTCTCGATAAAGTCGTCGAAGTACTCGTCGAACTCCTCGAGGGTTTCGGGGTAGTTCTTCATCGGCACCTGGACGATCTTCGCGATGCGGCGATTGTCGCGCAGGAGTTCCTTGCGCTCCTCGAGGGTGAAGTGACGACCCAGCACCAGCGGCGCGGCGGTCTCGATGGTGGGCAGCGCGGTGGCGATGACCCAGGCATACGCCTCGGGGTTCAACGCGCTGATGTGCTTTCCCTCGGAGTTCTTCATCTGCAGGGGCCGGTGTAGTCGGCGGAGTCGCTTGCCCTCCTCGAGCGCCTCCTGGCCGCCGTAGGTCCAGCGCAGGACCGAGTCGGCCGACCGGATCGCCCGGCCGACCGGATCCGTCCGGAAGACGGAGTACTTGCCGACGACGTCGCCGATGACCGGGTGCATCACCTGCATCACGAACGCGGCCCCGTTGATCGGGAGGAACGTGTACATCCCGGTGAGCTTGGCGGTCAGCGAGTCCGGCGGGATCAACTCGATCTCGTCGTCGCGGTGGTTGAACAGCGGCTCACCCGCCGAGTCACTGGGTTCGGGTTCGGTTGCTGTCCGTTCTTCGTGTACCGCGGTCATGGTGCCCCCAACATCGGTCTCGGCAAGTGGAAATTCGACAACATTCGTAGTCAGATTAGCGCAGGCGTTCTCGAATGCCCACCTTTTGCCGTATTTCGGGTGTCCGGATGCGGATGTTTGATGCGGGCGGGTGTCAGGCGTCGGGGCCGATGACCACGGTCCGCGTGGCGAGTTCGCGGTGCCGGACCGTGAAGATCCGCGTGCCCTTCTTGCGTCCGACCCGGATCTCGCTGAGATCGAGTCCGGTTGCCATCAGGCGTGCGTGGGTCGCGTCGACGTCGATCGACCGCCACGCCACACCCCACAGCGTGACCGGCGAGGCCGGCACCGGGTCGGCCGGCGGGCGGGGCGCCGCGACCACCTCGACGATCAGATCTCCGCGTCGGAAGAACAGCTGACGCGCGTCCTGTCCGATGGGCTGATCGAGCCGGAAATCGAGATCGAACGTGCCCGCGAACAGCGCGACGGCCACATCCCGGTTGTCGCAGGTGAACACCAGATGATCGAGAGCGGTGACATCACCGTCGACGGGGGTGGCGGATTCCGGCCGCCCGGCTATCCCGACCGGAGAGATGTCGCCGAGAGCACCGAGCGTCGAGTCGCTGAGCGGGTGCCCGCGACGCCCGAGTAGACGGCGGGACGCGGGGACGTCGTCGACGGTGAAGTAGACGTCGTGAGTGTCGGATTCGCCGGAACGCGCCCGCAGCGAGAGCACGACGTTACCGACGGTCACGGCTCGTCGGTCGTCGACGCCGCGGCCGACCTCGGACCCGAGGAGTCGCTCGTAGGTCTGCGCGGTCGACGACGGGTCATCGGTCGCGAGGTCGACAAGGGCGTGCGGGCCGGAGGGCAGAGTCGTCACCGCTTCTTCTTACCCCTTCGCCGACGCGGTGCCGGCGGCGGCACCCGTCGGTGGATCAGCTGCGCGGAGCTGGTGATATGCCATGCGCCGCAGGAACACTCGTAGAAGCGCAATTCCGAGGCGGTACCGACCAGGTGACGACGCAGCCGGTCGATGCCCTCACGCGCGTCGGCGGGTGAGGCGAACGGCAGCTTGTCGGGCGTCGGACACACCGGATAGTCGACCCCGGCACGGCGCGGGCGTCGCGGTCGATCGCGGAACGCGGTACGTGCCTCGACCTCGCGATAGAACGCTTCGAGATCGTCATCGGAGAAGGGCACCTGTCGATTATCCCTCCCGGACGGGCGTTCCTCGCGCTGGGCGGGTCGGGCTCAGGGGTCAGCGGGCCATCCACAACCGCCGGCGGATGACCTCACGCATTCGTCGCAGCTCCGACGCCGTCAACGCCGACGGCGGGTCGGTGTCGACCAGGCGATCGACCTCGGAGAAGAAGTCACGATCCGTGAGACCGAACTCTTCGCCGATCTGCCGGGATGAGCCCCCGCCCAACGAGTACCAGTTCGTCTCGAACTGGATCATCTGCTGCTGTTTGCTGTCCATGAAGACCACCGAATCTGCGTTTTCGACCAACAACCCGAACGTCCGTCGCGGAGCCAGCTCGCTTCGGCCTCCGCGTGACACACGTCACCGACGTCGTCATTTGTACACCGGTCGGCCGACAGAAGACAGCAGGTGGCCCAGGGTGATTCCAAAGCGGCCTCAAACGTTCACCGCGCGTTCGAGGAGACCTCCGAACGGACCCCCGAACGGATCTCAGGCGGCCACTCGGTCGGAGCTCGTCGCTCGCGCATCGCGCCTGTTCGCGCGGATGCTGCTCGCGAGCGATGCGCCGATGAACGCCACGCCGACGAGCCCGGTGATCACCTCGTTGATCTCGACCTCGATGCTGATCAGCAGGATGGCGGCCAGCGCGCCGATCGCCCAGTGCGCACCGTGCTCGAGGTAGCGGTACTCCCCCAGCGTTCCCTTGCGGACGAGGTAGATCGTGATCGACCGCACGAACATCGCACCGATGAAACCGAGTCCAAGCGCGATGATGATCGGGTCGGAGGTGATCGCAAACGCACCGATCACCCCGTCGAAGGAGAACGACGCATCCAGCAACTCGAGGTAGAGGAACAGGAAGAACCCGGCCTTGCCCGTGGCGACGGTGACCGGATGCGGACCGGACCGGCCCTGACCGGAGTTGTCTGCGTCGGTCTCATCCGGCTCGGGCTCGGCCATGAACAGCGAACTCAACCCGTCGACGGTGATGTAGGTGACCATGCCGAGAATGCCGGCGATCAGAACCGTTGCGCGGACCTCGTCGGGCGCCAGGAACTCGGCAGTGAGCACCAGCGCGACGGAGGCGAGGACGACCGCGAGCTGGTCGAGCTTGCCGAGGGTGGCCAACGGCCGTTCGAGCCACGTGAGCCAGGTCTGCGGCCGCTCGGTGAGCACGAAGTTCAGGAACAGCAGCAGCAGGAACATCCCGCCGAAGGCTGCGATCTGCGGGTGAGCCTCGGTGAGGATCGTCTCGTAACTGGGTTGCCCGTCGGCGAAATGCGACTGACCCTCGGGCGGTGGGTTCATGGCCAGCTCGAGCGCCTCGACAGGATTGAGGTTCCCGGTCACCCAGACGATCAGGAGCGGGAACAGCAGTCGCATGCCGAACACCGCGATGAGCACGCCGATGGTGAGGAACATCCGCTGCCAGAACGCGCTCATCCGTTCCAGGATGGTCGCGTTGATGACCGCATTGTCGAAAGACAGCGACACCTCGAGGACGCCGAGGATGGCGCACAGGGCGAGTCCGGTCCAGCCCAGGTAGAGGTAGGCGACGACCAGCGCCACCAGGGTGACGACGAGCGATGGCGCGAAGATGCGCGCGATCACCGCAACTTCTCGGCTTCCCGCGCGAGCTCGAGCAGCGCGTCGGTGAGGTCGGCCAGCACGTCGTGGTCGGCGCGTTCGGCGACCGCTGTGTCGAGGTCTTCGGCGGCACAGCGCAACGCGAACATCCGGTCGCCGAAGTCGGCGGCCTCGGCCGAGGAGAGGATGACCGCGTCGTCGGGAATGGATGTGCCCTCGAGCAGCGTTCTCTGCTCGTAAGCCCGCTGCCTGCATGAACGCTTGCAGTACTTACGACGCCGGCCCAGTTCGGAGTCCACCATCGTGCGGCCGCACCATGCGCACGCGTACGGCCGACGGCGCCGCGAAGCGCCTGTCTGCTCACGCTGTGTAGTGCCTGGTTCCACACCGAGACCGTACCGCGCGGGGACCCCGGGCAGCGTTCCGACGACACGGGTCGTCGCCGGTGGCGGACGTGCTCGGGAAAGCGCGTAGAATATTCCTGTTGACGACCCGAAAGTCGTGCGCAGCGTTGCGCGCGAGCCAGGAATGCAACAGAGATCTTCCGGCAGACCGGGAGATCCGACGAAGTTGAGAGGAACCCTTCATGGCAGATCGAGTACTTCGGGGTAGCCGCCTCGGCGCGGTGAGCTACGAGACCGATCGAGACCACGACCTCGCGCCACGACGCATCGTCCAGTACCGCACCGACAACGGCGAGATCTTCGACGTGCCGTTCGCCGACGACGCGGAGGTCCCGTCGAAGTGGCCGTGCAAGAACGGCATGGAAGGCACCATCCTCGAGGGCGCCGAGCCCGAGGAGAAGAAGACCAAGCCGCCGCGCACCCACTGGGACATGCTCCTCGAACGTCGCAGCGAGGAAGAGCTCGAAGTGCTTCTGAACGAGCGCCTCGATCTCCTCAAGCAGCGACGCAAGGGCATCACCAACTGACACCCGCGGGCGCCCGACGCCCGAACCGAACAGACCCGGCAGGATGACCTGCCGGGTCTGTTCGTCTGTCAGGTGCCGGCTCGGTGGGTCACCGGGTCCGGACGAGTCCCCAACGCTCGAGCCGGCTCTGGATGCCCCACCGGGCGACCATCGTGAACGCCTCGGACATGACGCCGCCGCTCATCTTGGATACGCCGATCTCGCGTTCGGTGAAGGTGATCGGTACTTCGCGGACGTCGAAACCGGCACGTACCGTGCGCCACGCGAGGTCGATCTGGAAGCAGTAGCCCGCCGACTCGACGGTGTCGAGTTGGATCTTCTCCAGGACGATGCGGCGATACGCACGGAAACCGGCGGTGATGTCGTGCACGCCGGCACCGAGGGCGAGACGCGCGTAGGTGTTGGCACCACGGGAGAGGAACTCGCGGCGCTTGGGCCAGTTGACGAGCTTGCCACCGCGAACGTACCGCGATCCGATCACGAGATCCGCGCCGTCGTTGATGGCGTCGAAGAGTCGATTCAGCTGTTCGGGTGCATGGCTGCCATCGGCGTCCATCTCGACGATGACGGCGTAGTCGCGGTCGAGTCCCCACGCGAAGCCGGCGAGATAGGCCTTGCCCAGTCCGTCCTTGTCGACGCGGTGCATCACGTGCACGCGCGTGGACTCGTCGGCGCGGGCGAGTTCGTCGGCGACGTCGCCGGTGCCATCCGGGCTCGAGTCGTCGACCACGAGGACGTGCGCCCCCGGCAGCACATCCTGCAGACGTCCGATGATGAGCGGCAGGTTGTCGCGTTCGTTGAACGTCGGAACGACGACGAGTGCGCCTGTACCGTCGGCGCCGACCACGCGTTGCGGCGCGTCGTCGGGCCGCCGCTCCCCCGCCGTGGCGTCAATCCCCGATGCCATCGAGCTCCTTCGTGTCACCGGTCGCCCGTGCGGCGACCCTGCGTGGCCTGAGTGAGAACCTAGTACGCGAGCGCAGCGCAAACAAAAGTCCGGCCACTGCGGCGATGATCGCCAGCACCTCCGGCCACGGGCCCAGGCGGGTGGCGAGGATCATGTCGTCGTGCAGCGGAAGGCGCCCGGTGAGCACGTCAGAGGTGAAGATGCCTGATTGTCGGCTGATGGAACCGTCGGGCGCGATGACGGCACTCACCCCGCTGGTGGCGGCCACCACGACAGCGCGCCCGTGTTCGACGGCCCGGACCTGTGACATGGCCAACTGCTGATACGTCATCTCGGTCCGGCCGAAGGTCGCGTTGTTGGTGGGTACGAACAGCATCTGGGCGCCTTCTCGCACGGACTGTCGTGCGGCTCGGTCGAAGGCGACCTCCCAGCAGGTTGCGACGCCCACGGTGACCGTCCCGGAGCGACCGGGCACATCGACCACGGTGGGTCCGGTGCCGGGACGGAAATCTCCGGCCATGTCGGCGTAGGACGAGAACAATCGGAAGAACGGCCGCCACGGGAGGTATTCACCGAACGGCTGGACGATGTGCTTGTCGTAGCGGTCGACCGGCCCCTGTGCGCCGTCCCAGACCAGGACCGAGTTCGTGGGCCGCCCATCGGGGTTGCGGATGAGCGTGCCCACCAGGATCGGCGCGTCGACGGCCTCGGAGGCGGCGGTGATCTCGCCGGCGGCGTCGGCGTTGTCCAGCGGTGAGATGTCCGAGGCGTTCTCGGGCCAGAGGACGAAGTCGGGCTGCTCGGTCTGCCCGGTGTCGATCGCCCGGCCGTAGGCCATGGTGGTGCGTACGTGATTGTCGAGGACGGCACGACGCTGGGCGTTGAAGTCGAGGCCCAGACGCGGGACGTTCCCCTGGACGGCACCGATGCGGGCCGAGGTGGTCGCGATGTTCCGGTCGAGGCTGGCGGGGGTGGCCGCGATCGCCGCGATCGGGGCCAGCAGGGCGATCGCGACAGCGGCGGTGGCGATGCGCACCACGCCCGAGGAGCGTTCGGTGGCCGGTCCCACGCCGTCGGTGACCTCGGTGGTGATCGTGCTCGTGCGCCGGTAGGCCCGGACGAGGACCACGAGAAGCCACGCGATCGAGGAGCCGAACAGGGCGACACCCGCCGAGAGACCCGGCGCACCCAGTACGGAGGCCAGCGGCAGCAGCGGCCCGTCGACCTGACTGAAAGCCGTCCGCCCCCATGGGAATCCGCCGAACGGGAAGGCGGAGCGAAGAGCTTCGACGAGCACCCACGACAACGTGAACCAGACCGGGGGCACCGGGAGTCGCATCGTCACGGTGGCGATCGCCCCGAACAGGGCGAGATATCCGGCGAGCACCGCGGCCAGGGCGAGCCACGGGAGCGGACCGACATAGACGCCGATCCACGGCAGCAGCGGCACGAAGAACGCCAGGCCGAAGACGAAGCCGACCCAGGCGCCCGTGCGCACACGGGGTGCCCCGACGGAAAGCGCCGCGAACAGGAGTCCGAGGCCGAGGACCGCCAGGAACCACCAGTTGCGCGGTGGGAACGCGGCCCACATCGCGATGCCGGCCACCGCGGCGGTCCCGGTACGCGCGATCCAGGGCTGTGACATCCAGGTGCGGGAGATCTGCGGCGGACTCACCCGGCATCCCGGTCGTAGAGGGTTCGCCCCCGGTGCACGGTGCGCACGCAACGCGGGAGCGCGGCTCCCGGCGAGACGTCCGGCAGCGCCGGGACGCGGGAGCGGGGATCGGTCGACCACCGTTGGACCTTCTCGTGGGATCCGGCGACGACGAGATCGTCCACCTCCCACACCGCGTAGCTCGCGGGGGCACCGGGCGTGAGGGTTCCGGTGACGCCGTCGTTGACGCCGCCGGCCCGCCACCCGCCGCGGGTGGTCGCGGCGAAGGCGCCGCGGGCCGAGATCGCATTGGTCGGCTGATGGTGGTGCACGGCCGCCCGGATCGTCGACCACGGGTCGATCGCGGTGACCGGAGCGTCCGACGAGAACGAGAGGGCGACACCGGTTTTGGCCAGCATGGCGAAATCGTTGAGAGTCGCCGCCCGACTCGCACCCAGACGGGCGTCGTAGAGATCGCCCGGGCCGCCCCATTCGGCGTCGAACAGCGGTTGCATGCTGGCGATGACGCCGCAGCGCGCGAGGACCTCGGCGTCGGCGGCGGTGACCATCTCGGCGTGCTCGAGTCGGTGTGCGCACCGCGCGAGGGCGGGTGTCCCGAGCTCATCGGCGAGTTCGGCGAGTGCGCCGACGACCACCCCGGTCGCGGCGTCGCCGATGACATGGAAACCCGCCTGGATGCCGGCGATCGTGCAGGCTCGCACGTGGTCGCGGATCTGATCGGCATCGAGGTAGTTGATGCCGTGGGTGTGCGGGTCGTCGGTGTAGGGCTCGGTGAGCCACGCGGTGTGGGAGCCGATGGCACCGTCGATGAACAGGTCGCCGCCCAGGGCGTCGGCGCGGGTGATCGACATCAGTTCGCGGGCGTGGTCGGCGTCGGTGACGGCCTGTCCCCAATAGCGCCGGATCTCGACGGGGTGGTCGAGTTCGCCGAGCGCCAGGAAGTCGTCCATACCGCTGATGTCGGGACCGCCGTTCTCATGGACGGCGACCACACCGTGGGCCGCGGCACCGTCGAGCGCGCGGCGCTGGGCCCGTTCGCGATGGGCGGCGGTCACGAGCAGCCGGGCCGCTCCCCGGACGAGATGGTGGGCCTCGGCGACCAGAGGCTCCTCCGGGTGATAGCCGACGGCGTCGGCCAGATCCGGGATCAGACGTCGAAGCGCGGTGGACGCCACCGCGGAATGCTCGTCGATCCGGGCGAGGTAGACCGGCCTCGTCCCGACGACGGCGTCGAGTTCGCTGGTGGTCGGGAAACGACCGTCCTCTGGTTCGGACCCCGCCCAGGTCGAGTCGTCCCAACCGAGTCCCCAGATGAGGTCACCGGCGTCGTGGGCGGACTCCGCCTCCGCGGCCTTCGCCACCAGCCGCAGGCAGTGGGTTCGACTCGACGCCTCGTTCAGCGTCAGACCGTCGAGTCCGAGTCCGGTGGAGGTCAGGTGGACATGTGAATCGACGAAGCCGGGACTGACGAAGAGCCCGCCGAGGTCGATGACCTCGGCATCGGGATGCAGGGCGCGTCCGACGTCGTCGGTCCCGACCCAGACGACGATTCCGTCGGTGACGGCCATTGCGGTCGCGTCGGGGGCGGCCGGCGAGTACACGGCTCCGCCGAGAAGCAGTTGGGTTGCCACGATCGTTCAGTCTGCCTTGCCGTCGGGAAGTGGTGGCGAGGGGTCCGGGTGGGCGTGTGTCTGGACCACGGACGGTGTCGGCTCGCCCCGAGGAGCGATCAGGACGGGTCAGCGGCCCTGCGGCAGATCCCGGGTCCGCAGCGGTGTCGACGGGTGACCCGCCTCCGGTGTGTCGGACTCCACGACGGAGCCTTCGACGACGGTTGCGCCACGTCCCGCGCCGTACACGCCGGTCGCGTAGACCCCGGCCCGGTCCATGGCGGTCGCGACCTGGCGTGCGCCGGCGGCGACGACGACCGGTCGCAGTACGCGACGCGTCGGCGGGAACAACAGCAGGGTCCCGGCCACGGTCGACACGACACCCGGGATGACCAGCAGGAGTGTCGACACGGCGACGAGCGCGGTGTCGGCCAGCGGGGCGCGGGGATCGACCTCGTTCCTCGAGGCGCGCCGCAGCTCGGCGAGGATTTTGCGTCCCTGCCAGCGCAGGATGACGAGCCCGAGGACGACGGCGGCGAGGCTGATGAGCACCGCCCAGCCGAATCCGAGGGTCATGACCATCGCGACGAACGCGGCGATCTCCAGCACGGCGTAGGCCGCGAACCAGCGGAGTGCCATGGTGCTTCACCTGTCCTTCGGTGCCGTCCGGCACCCGTTGACGTCAGGGTCTGCATCGGTAACGAACGACGGGGTGATTTTTCTCCCGAGGGTCAGTCCTCCCCGCGACCCTCGATGTCGCCCTCGGTCTGGAGGTAGACGTTGCGCAGGGCGTCGAGCAGCTCGGCCGGCGGTTCGCGCCACATGTCGCGTTCGACGGCCTCGAGCAGCCGTTCGGCGATGCCGTGCAGCGCCCACGGATTGGACTGTTGCATGAACTGCTGATTGGTCTCGTCGAGCACGTAGGACTCGGTGAGCTTCTCGTACATCCAGTCGGCGACGACGTCGGTGGTCGCGTCGTAGCCGAAGAGATAGTCGACGGTGGCGGCCATCTCGAAGGCGCCCTTGTACCCGTGGCGCTGCATCGCCGAGATCCACCGCGGGTTGACCACGCGGGCGCGGAACACGCGGCTGGTCTCCTCCGACAGGGTCCGGGTGCGGACGGAGTCGGGCCGGGTGCTGTCGCCGATGTAGGCCTCCGGCGAGGAGCCGGTCAGCGCGCGGACGGTCGCGACCATGCCGCCGTGGTACTGGAAGTAGTCGTCGGAGTCGGCGATGTCGTGTTCGCGGGTGTCGGTGTTCTTCGCCGCCACCGCGATCCGCTTGTAGGCGGCGCGCATGTCGTCGACTGCGGGCACACCGTCGAGGTCCCGACCGTACGCATAGCCACCCCACTCGGTGTACACCCGTGCGAGGTCCTCGTCGCTGCGCCAGTCCCGCGAGTCGATGAGTTGCAGGATGCCCGCGCCATACGTGCCCGGTTTCGAGCCGAACACACGCATCGCGGCACGGCGCGGGTCGCCGTGCTCGGCCATGGCCGCGCGCACGTGGGCGGCGACGAAGTTCTGCTCGTCGGATTCGTCGTCGGCCGCCGCAGCGAGCGCGACCGCGTCATCGAGCATGGTGACGACGTGCGGGAAGGCGTCGCGGAAGAAGCCGGAGATGCGGACGGTGACGTCGATGCGGGGACGGCCGAGTTCCTCGAGGCCGATCAGCTCCAGCGACGAGACCCGCCGTGACATCTCGTCCCATACGGGCATGACCCCGAGCAGCGCGAGAACCTCGGCGACGTCGTCACCCGAGGTGCGCATGGCGCTGGTCCCCCACACCGACAGCCCCACCGATGCGGGGTATTCGCCGTGGTCGGTCAGGTAGCGCTCGAGCAGCGAGTCGGCCATCGCCCGGCCGGTCTCCCACGCCAGCCGCGAAGGCACCGCCTTCGGGTCGACCGAGTAGAAGTTGCGTCCGGTGGGCAGCACGTTGATCAGGCCGCGCAGCGGCGAGCCGCTCGGCCCGGCCGGGATGAACCCGCCGTCCAGTGCGTGGAGAACACGTGGGACTTCACCGGTCGTCTGGCGCAGGCGCGGGACGACCTCGGTGGCGGCGAACGTCAGCACGTCCCCGACCGCCGCGGGCAGTCCCGCGGTCGCCGCGGCCACGGCGTCGAGCGACCAGTCGTCCTTGGCGCAGGCCGCGACGAGCTCGCGCGCCTGGGCCTCGACGGCGTCGACGGCGCCTCGCTCGGCCGAGCCGTCCTCGGCGAGTCCGAGGGCCTCGCGCAGGCCGGGCAGCGCCGAGGTGCCGCCCCAGAGCTGACGTGCCCGCAGCATGGCGAGGACGAGGTCGACCTCGGCGTCGTCGCGCGGCGGCTCGCCGAGCACGTGCAGCCCGTCGCGGATCTGCACGTCCTTGATCTCACAGAGCCAGCCGTCGACGTGCAGGAGCATGTCGTCGAAGACCTCTTCGTCGGGCCGCTCGGTCAGCCCCAGGTCCGAGTCCATCTTCGCCGCGGTCAGCAGCGTCCAGATCTGCTGACGGATCGCGGGCAGCTTCGCCGGGTCGAGCGCGGAGATGTTGGCGTGCTCGTCGAGTAGTTGTTCCAGACGGGCGATGTCGCCGTAGGACTCGGCACGTGCCATCGGCGGGATCAGATGGTCGACGAGGACCGCGTGCGCACGTCGCTTGGCCTGCGTCCCCTCCCCCGGGTCGTTCACGAGGAACGGGTAGACGAGCGGGAGGTCGCCGAGGGCGGCGTCGGTGCCGCAGTCCGCCGACATCCCGAGGTTCTTGCCCGGCAGCCATTCGAGATTCCCGTGTTTGCCGACGTGCACGATCGCATCGGCGCCGAAGCCGGTGTCGTGCGCGGCCACCCACCGGTACGACGCGAGGTAGTGATGCGACGGCGGCAGGTCCGGGTCGTGGTAGATCGCGACCGGGTTCTCGCCGAATCCACGCGGCGGCTGCACCATGATCGCGGTGTTGCCGAAGGTCAATGCGGCGATGACGATGTCGCCGTCGGGATTCTGGGAGCGATCGACGAAGAGCTCACCGGGCGCGGGACCCCAGTGCTCGGTGACCGCGGCGCGCAGGCCGTCGGGCAGGGTGTCGAACCATGCCCGATAGTCTTGCGCCGACAGCCGGATCGGATTGGCCGCGAGGGTCTCCTCGGTGAGCCAGTCGGCATCCTGACCGCCGGTGGCGATGATCTCGTGGATCAACTTGTCCGAATCGTCTTCTGCGAGACCGGGAACCGATCCGGGACCGGATTCCGGTCCGATGTCGTACCCGGCCGCGCGCATCGCGTCGAGCAGGCGCAACAGGCTTCGCGGGGTGTCGAGGCCGACGGCGTTGCCGATCCGGGCGTGCTTGGTCGGGTAGGCCGAGAGCATGACCGCGATCCGCTTGTCCGCGGCCGGCTTCCGCCG
The DNA here is from genome assembly GCF_042743165.1 of Gordonia sp. NPDC058843. Lineage (NCBI taxonomy): Bacteria > Bacillati > Actinomycetota > Actinomycetes > Mycobacteriales > Gordoniaceae > Gordonia > Gordonia sp. NPDC058843. The sequence continues at coordinate 151,053 of NZ_JBHYNC010000003.1, read as the reverse complement.
CAACCGGGCGTGCGCGGTGGCGATGCCGGCGACCCGGGCGCAACGCTCGAGATCTGGCTGGTACCAGGGCAATCCGTCGTCGTCGAACTCCTTGAAGGAGAAGGGCACGGTGATGATGCGGCCGTCGAACTCGGGCACCGCCACCTGGGTGGCGACGTCGAGCGGCGACAGGCCGTCGTCGCTGTCCGCCCAGTCCTCGCGCGAACCGGTGAGGCACAGCCCCTGCAGGATCGGGACGTCGAGCGCGGCGAGGCGTTCGATGTTCCACGCCTCGTCGTCGCCGCCGGCCGATGCGGTGGCCGGGGTGGCGCCGCCGGCGGCCAGCACGGTGACCACGAGGGCATCGGCGGTGCCGAGCAGCTCGAGCAGGTCGTCAGGTGCGGTGCGCAGCGACGCACAGAAGATCGGCAGCGCGCGTGCGCCCTTGGCCTCGATGGCGTCGCAGAGCGCGGCGATGTAGCGGGTGTTGCCCGCCAGATGCTGGGCCCGGTAGTAGAGCACCGCGATCGTGGGGGCGTCGGCGGGCACCTCAGTGACCGAAGGACGTTCCAGCAGGCCCCATGCGGGAGTCTGCTGCGGGAGTTCGAAACCGTTTCCGGTGAGCAGGACGGTGTCGGACAGGAAGTGGTGCAGGTTCACGAGGTTGGCGACGCCGCCGGCGGCGAGGTAGTCGTGAGCCTGCGCGGCGACGCCGGCGGGCACCGTGGAGTGCGCCATCAGATCGGGGTCGGGTTGCTGTTCGCCGGAACATACGACGAGCGGCTTGCCGGTCGCCTCGACCGCGGCGAGCCCGTCTTCCCAGGCACGCACGCCGCCCAGGATGCGCACGACGATGAGGTCGGCGTCTGCGGCGAGGCGCGGGATGTCCTCGATCAGGATCCGGGAGGGGTTGGCGCCGCGATAGGCCACAGCCGGCGTGCTCCCCGGCGGTGTGTTCTCTTCATCGGCCGCCGAGGCCGTGAGCAGATCGGTGTCCGAGGTCGAGAGCAGCAGGATCATCGTGTCTCCTCGCCGGGTTGTCGCGCCCGGAGCGTGTCGGTGCCGTGGATGGCGGGTGCAGTGCGAGGGACTGGTCTGACTCCCGGGTGTCCGGCCGTCGATGCCCGGTCCCCGATCACAGTGGCGCGACCGCGCCGGAATCGCACCGGCTTCAGCCCGCTCGCGGTGCGTTCAGCCTACGGCCACCGCACCCGCCGGTCGTAGGCTGGTGGGATGAACCAGCCAGCCCGGGCCGCGACCGACCGCTGCCCCGGGGTCTTCGACACGCATCCGGCGGCCGACGGAGCGCTGGCCCGGGTCCGGCTGCCGGGCGGGCGGATCCGTCCGGACCAGCTGGAGGTACTCGCCAAGGCGGCAGCCGAACACGCCGACGGACACCTCGAGCTGACGGTGCGCGGCAATCTGCAACTGCGCGGGATCACCGACGTCGAGGCCGTCGCCGAGGCGGTTGTCGCCGCCGGACTGGCGCCGAGCAGCACCCACGACAAGGTGCGCAACATCGAGCTCAGCCCGCTGACGGGGCGGATCGGCGGGGTCGCCGACGCCCGTCCGCTCGCCGCGGCCCTCGACGACGCGCTCCGTGCCGATCCGGCCGCGGCGTCCCTGTCCGGCCGATTCCTGTTCGGGATCGACGACGGCCGCGGGGACATCGCCGCCCGCCGGCCCGACGCGTGCGCGGTACTCCGGGCCGGCACCTCCCCCGCGGTCGACGGTCCCGTCGTGGCCGACATCGTCATCGGTGGGGTCGCCGTGGGGTCGGCGACCGGTCCGGAGGCGATCGTGCGGGCGCTGATCGCAGTGGCCGCGGGCCTGGGTGAGGTCGCCCCCGGCGCCTGGCGGGTGCGCGACCTCGACGCCGATACCCGACTGCGGCTCGAGGAACTCACCGCGTCGACGCTCGACCCCGCCATCGGGGACGATCCGGACGCGCCGCCCGCATTCCGTGAACCGATCGTCGGCTGGTTCGACCAGGACGACGGCGCGGTCCTGCTCGGGGCGGTCGTCGAACTGGGACGGCTGCCCGCCCGGCTGGCCGAGTTCATCGCGGCCGTACAGGCGCCGGTCGTCTTCACCCCCGACCGTGAGATCCTGCTGTGCGACCTGAGCGAGGGCGTCGCCGAAACGGTCGTCCGCGTACTCGCCCCGATGGGTCTGATCTTCGACGCCGCCTCGCCCTGGGCCTCCGTCAGCTGCTGCGTCGGGGCCCCGGGATGTTCCTCCGCGCACGCCCCGGTCCGCGAGGATCTGCTGCAGCGGGTTCGGGAGGGAGACCCCCCCGACGAACGCGAACACTGGGTCGGCTGCGCCCGCGGTTGCGGATCGCCGGCGCAATCCCACGTGTCGGTCGAGGCCACGCCCGACGGCGGATACGAACGGCGGCGCCGTTAGGCTCGTCTGCACCATGACCGAGTACCTGCGTGACGGCGCCGCGATCTACCGCCAGTCCTTCGCCACGATCCGCGCCGAATCAGACCTCTCCGCCTTTGCGCCCGACGTCGCGACCGTGGTCGTCCGCATGATCCACGCGTGTGGCCAGACCGACCTCACGCGCGACGTGGTCGCCACACCCGGAGTCGTCGCGGCCGCGCGTGGTGCGCTGGAGGCCGGTGCCCCGATCCTCTGCGACGCCAACATGGTGGCGTCCGGCATCACGCGCAAACGTCTACCCGCGGGCAACGAGGTGCTCTGCCACCTCTCCGAGCCGACTCTTCCGGACCTGGCCGAGCAGATGGGCACCACGAGAACCGCTGCCGCACTCGAGTTCTGGCTCCCACGCCTGGAGGGTGCGGTGGTCGCGATCGGCAACGCGCCGACCGCCCTGTTCGCGCTCCTGGACATGATCGACGACGGCGCGCCGCGGCCGGCCGCGATCGTCGGGGCGCCCGTCGGTTTCGTCGGGGCGGTCGAATCCTGCGCGGCCCTGGCCGAGCGCAACGACCTCGAATTCATCACGGTCACGGGCCGGCGCGGCGGGTCGGCGATCACCGCTGCCGCGGTCAACGCGCTCGCGACCCCGCAGGAATGACGGTGGCCCCCATGAACATCGACAGCACCTCCAGCAGTTCCGGCAGCGGCGCGACGGCCGGCCACACCTCGGGCACGGGCACGCTCTACGGCATCGGGCTCGGCCCGGGTGACAGCGAGCTGATGACCGTCAAGGCCGCCCGGCTCATCAGCACCGCGGACGTGATCGCGTATCACTCTGCGCGCCACGGCAACAGCATCGCGAGGTCGGTCGCCGAACCGTACCTTCGCGACGGGCAGACCGAGGAACGCCTGATGTACCCGGTCACCACCGAGACGACCGACCACCCCGGCGGCTACCAGGGCGCCCTCGACGACTTCTATGCCGAGAGCGCCGAACGCCTGGCGGTGCATCTGCGTGCCGGGCGCGACGTCGTGCTCCTCGCCGAGGGCGACCCGTTGTTCTACAGCTCGTACATGCACATGCACAAACGCCTGTCTCCGCACTTCGACGCCGAGATCGTCCCCGGCGTGACCTCGGTGAGCGCGGCGTCGGCGGCGACCGGTGTCCCGCTCGTCGAGGGCGAGGAGACCCTGACGGTTGTTCCGGGTACGGCGTCGACCTCGGAGTTGCTGTTCCGCTTCCGATCCGCGGACGCGGTCGTCGTGATGAAACTCGGCCGGACCTTCGAGCGGGTGCGCGACGCACTCCGCGCCGCTGGACGTCTCGACGAGGCGTTCTACGTCGAGCGGGCGTCGACAACGGTCGAGCGGGTGTTGCCGGCCGCCGACGTGGATCCCGCCGACGTGCCCTACTTCTCGATCGTCGTCGTCCCCGGACGGCGCAACAATCCGATGTTCGAACCGGAACCCGTCCCCGGCGAGCTCGTCGTCGTCGGACTCGGACCGGGCCACGACAGCTGGACCACCCCGGAGGTACGTGCCGAGCTGGCCACGGCCACCGACCTCGTCGGGTACACGACCTACCTCAAGCGCGTCACCCCGCGCCCGGGCCAGCGAGTGCATGCCAGCGACAACCGGGTCGAGGCCGAACGCGCCGAATTCGCCCTCGATCTCGCTCGACGCGGCGCGCGGGTTGCCGTCGTCTCGTCCGGTGACCCTGGCGTGTTCGCGATGGCCGCCGCGGTCGCCGAGGTCGCCGCGCAACCCCGCTGGCACGACGTGCCCGTCCGCGTGGTGCCCGGCGTCACCGCGGCCACCGCCGTCGCCGCAGCGGTCGGGGCGCCGCTCGGGCACGATTTCGCGGTCATCTCGCTCTCCGACCGACTCAAGCCGTGGTCGGTCATCGACCGGCGCATCCGCGCCGCCCTCGGCGCGGACTTGGTGATCGCCATCTACAACCCGGGGTCGGCGAGCCGCACCTGGCAGGTCGGCGCACTGAAACACACACTCGCCCAAACGGTGTCGCCCGACCGCGTCGTCGTACTCGGGCGAGACGTCGGCGGCCCGGAACAGCAGCTCACCACGACCACGGTCGCGGATTTCGACCCCGCGGTGGTCGACATGCGCACGATGATCATCATCGGGTCGTCGGCGACCCGCGCTGTGCCGCGCGCGGCGGGCGCGCTGGTGTTCACGCCGCGTAGTCACCACCCGGTGGACGATGCGGACCAGTCAGTCGAGCAGGGCCTCGAGCCAGTTCCGGGCGGCTCCGACGTCTGAGACGACCGGCAGGTCGGGTTCGGCGGGCCGGTCGACCATGATGACCTCGATCCCGAGTTCGGCTGCGGCCAGCAGCTTCGCCGAGGTCAGCGATCCCCCGCTGTTCTTCGTGACGAGTATGTCGATGTCGTTGTCGCGCAACAGTCTCGACTCCGAATCGTGGTCGTAGGGTCCGCGGGAGCGCAGCACCTCATGATGGGGTGGGAGAGCTCCGGTCGGGGCGTCGACGACCCGGATCAGGAACCACGCCGAATCGATCGACGCGAAGACCCCGACGTCCTGCCGCCCGGTCGTCAGGAAGACGCGACCACCCCGAGCCGCCACTTCCCGTGCGGCCGCGGGTAGGTCGGGCACGCGGGTCCACCTGTCGGCGCCGTCGGCCATCCAGGGGTCCCGACGCAGGCGCAACAGGGGGATCCCCACGGTGGCGGCGGCGCGCGCGGCATTGCGGGTGATCGTGGCCGCGAACGGGTGCGTGGCGTCGACGACCGCGCGAATCCGGTTGCGCAGCAGCCAGTCCCCCAGCCCTTCGGATCCTCCGAAACCGCCGATGCGCACCGGACCGACCGGCAGCCGCGGGTCGTTGACCCGCCCCGCGAGCGAACTGATGAATTCGATACCGGCCTCGGCCAGGGTCGATGCCAGCGCCCGCGCCTCACCTGTCCCGCCGAGGATCAGGACGTGTCCGACGTGGGCCGGTGGGGCGCAATCCACCTCGGCCGGGTCGATCACGGCGCCGGGTCGGGGTCGGTGCGGAGTTTGGTCATGCGTGCGTGCGAGTACAGATAGCTGTCGGTGGCGTCCGACCGGAGCGGGTCGAGCACACGACCGACGAAGATGACCGCCGTCCGTCTGATGTCGGCCGCGTCCAGGGTCTCGGGCAATCGGTGCAGCGGGCAGCGCACGATCTGTTCGTTCTCCCGACTCGCAAAAGCCACTGTGGCGGTCGGACAGTCGCTGCCGTAGTGCGGAGCGAGCGCGTCGACGATCTGTTCGGCGCGGTGGGCGGCTAGATGCAGTGCAAGGGTCACCCCGGTGGCGGCGAGACTCGCGAGATCCTCCCCCGGCGGCATGTCGGTCGAGAGTGTGGACACCCGCGTGATCAGCAGGCTCTGGCCGACGCCGGGGAGGGTGAGTTCGGTGTCGAGTGCGGCCGCGGCCGCGGCGAATGCCGGGACACCGGGCACGATCTGATGGTCGATGCCGCGCGCGGTCAGCTCACGCTGTTGCTCGGACATCGCCGAGTAGACAGCAAGATCGCCCGAGTGCAGGCGGGCGACGTCGTGACCCCGGGCATCGGCAGCCGCGATGACATCGACGATGTCCGACAACGGCATCCGGGCGGTGTCGACGAGTTCGACGCCGTCGGGACACAGGTCGAGGAGCTCGGCCGGCACCAGCGATCCGGCGTAGACACAGGTCTTGCACTTCCCGAGCACACGCGCTCCCCGCACGGTGATGAGATCGGGCGCACCGGGCCCGGCGCCGATGAAGTACACGGTCATCGGAGAGCCTCCTCGGAACCGGCATCGGGAGTCGGTCGAGCGATCTTCACGACCGCCCACTGGACGATCGGCAGCGCCGGACGCCAGGTGGTCATGGTGCCCAGGGGTGCCACGGTCTCCACCGACAGGCGACGCAGCGTACCGCCGTGTTCGGCGTGCAGTCGTGTCACCAGGGTCTGGTTCTCGACGGTGACCGCGTTGACGACGAGCCGACCGGCCTCCGACAACGACGACCAGGCGTGGGAGAGGATCTCCTCGTCGAGTCCGCCGCCGATGAAGATCGCATTCGGTCGGGGGGCATCGGACAGTTCGTCCGGCGCCGGCCCCCGCACCGAGAGGCGGTGCGCCACACCGTGACGGGCGGCGTTGCGCCGCAACCGATCAGCGCGATCCGGGTCCCGTTCGAAGGCGACTGCGGTCCCGCGGTCGTCGGCGCGCAACCATTCGATCGACACGCTTCCCGACCCGGCCCCGATGTCCCAGAGGACCTGCGCGCCGGCCGGTTCGAGCGCGCACACGGTGAGAGTGCGAATCGTCGACTTGGTGATCTGGCCGTCGTGCTCGTAGTCATCATCCGGCCGGCCGGGCAGCCGACTGCGGTGGGGTCCGACGCACTCGACGGCGACGATGTTGAGCGCATCCCCGGCCCGGCGGCTCCAGGACTCCGCCGTATCGGTGGCGATCTGCTCGGCAGGACCACCGAGCTGCTCCAGAACGGTCATCGTCGACGCACCGAATGCGGCGTCGACGAGCAGTCCGGCCACCGCCGCGGGAGTGGTCTCGTCACGGCTGAGGATCAGCACGCGAGCTCCGTCGGTGACCTCGCCGAGCACGATCGGGGGTTCGGTGCGCACGGCGCTGACGATCCGGGTCGTCGCCAGGTCCCACCCGAGGCGGGCGCAGGCCAGACTCGCGCTCGACACGGCTGGATACACCCGCACGCGGTCCGCACCGACGCGGGAGACGATGCTCGCACCGACACCGTGGAACATCGGGTCGCCGCTCGCGAGGATGTGAACGGTGTCCGCCTGGCCGCCGTCGACGATACCCTCGGCGACGACCCCCTTCTCGACCACTTCGGTCAGGTGCTCCGACATCGGCGAGCGCCACGGCCGGAGTTGCGCGCCCAGCTCCGGTGCAGCGCCGTCGAGGAGCGCCAGTTGCCTTGCGGCGCCGTAGATCACCCGTGCGCTGCGGAGCTCGTCACGCACGGTGTCACCGAGACCGGACCATCCATCGGCACCGATGCCGACCACCACGAACCCGAGTGCAGGGCCGGACGACGAGACAGGGCCGGACGACGAGACAGGGCCGTCGCGGGTGGTCATCGGGGAAGTCTCCGCCACACGGCGCGTGGCAGGAGGCGCATGCCGAAGAACAAGGGGCGCAGCGCGCCCGGGACCCAGACCTCGCCACGACCCCTGCGGTAGGCACGCGCCACCGCGTCGGCGACCTGCTCGGCATTCCTCGACAACGGCGCCGGTTTCACCCCGGACTCCATCAGGTCGCGGGTCATCGCGCCGACCACGAAACCGGGGCGGGCCAGCAACAGGCGAGCACCGGTGCCGTGCAAGGCATCTGCGAGACCACTCGCGAAGCCGTCGAGTCCGGCTTTGGTGGAGCCGTAGACGTAGTTGGCGCGGCGAACGCGGATACCGGCGACCGAGGAGAAGACGATAAGCGTCCCGAAGCCTTGCGCGCGCAGGACGGAGGCGAGCGGCGTCAGCACGCTGATGTGCGCGTAGTAGTCGGTGTGGGCGATCTGAAGTGCATGTGCCACATCGGTTTCGGCTCGGGCCTGGTCGCCCAGGATGCCGAACGCGATGATCGCTGTCCCGATCGGTCCGTGCCGTTCGGCCAGCGACTCGACCAGTGCGGAATGGGTGTCGATGTCGTCCGCGTCGAACGCGACGGTGTGCACCGCCGCCGCCCCGGCATCGAGTAGGCGGGCCGACTCGCCGACCAGATCGTCGGGACGACGAGCGGCCAGGACGACGGTTCGCCCGGACGCGAGTCGCGCGGCGGTGGCGACGCCGATCTCACTGCGCCCGCCGAACAGCACGAGGGTCCCGGCCCGGTCCGAGTCCGGACGCGTTGATGCCCCCCTGTTGCGTGACGCCATGGGTAGCAGTATCGCATCGCCCCCGAGACCGAACGTGTCCGCCGTCGCGGCTAGCGTGGTGGTCATGCCCCGTACCGCAGCCGACCTCGGATCCGATGCGCTCGCGTTCCTCATCGAACGCCACCTCGGGACTCTCACCACCCTGCGCGCCGATGGCACCCCACACGCCGTCGCCGTCGGGTTCACGTGGGATCCCGACGCCGGACTGGCGCGGGTCATCACCTCCGACGGCAATCAGAAGGTCCGCAACGCCGAGCGCGGCGGCTACGCGGCCGTCACCAACGTCGACGGCCCCCGGTGGCTGACCCTCGAGGGACCCGCGACAGTGCGTCGCGAACCCGACTCCGTGCGCGAGGCCGAGCAGCGCTACGCGCAGCGCTACCGGGAGCCCAGGCCGAATCCGCGTCGCGTGGTGATCGAGATCAGCGTCACCCGGGTGCTGGGATCGGCGTCTCTGTTCAGTTAGTGTCGCGCGTCTGACGTCGGATGCTGTCCGACGTGGGCGAGGCTGTCGTCAGCGGCTTCGGCCCACACGATGGTCTCGCGTCGGTCCCCTCTATCACGAGCCGCCGACAATTCTTCTGCGCGAGGCAACCGCCAGATCAGAAGTCAGACAGCATCTTTCGCTCGCTCCGATCACTTGATCTCGTGTAGACTCGAACGTACATTCGCATCAATGGTACTCGGGGGAGGTGACCGTCATGTTCGACACCACCGTTGTCGACGATGCCGCACCCTCGCCTCGTGCGGCCGAGCTCGTCGCCGAACTCCACCGGATCATCGACGAGCTGCAGACCGTCGACCTGGGCCCGTGTACGGATACCGAGCTTGTCGAGGTCGCCGCCGACACCGAAAAAGCGATCGCCCGACTGACGTTCACCGGTGACCGGCAACTCGTCACCATCGCCGACCGCGACCTGCCCCATCGCACCGGGCACCGCAGCATCACCGCATTCATGACCCACCGACTCCGGGTATCCGACCCGATGCGCCGCAACCACCAACGCGACGCCACCGCCAGCCACCTCACCCACACCGGCGAAGCCCTCGAACCCGAACACCCCACCCTCGCCGAAGCGTTGGCTGCCGGCCGCGTCGGCACCGCACACGTCCGCGCCATCATCGACGTCCTCGACCACATCCCGAACGCTGTCGACCACGATGTGAAGATCGCGGCCGAACGACAGATGACCGAAATCGCCGAAGCCCACACCCCCGCCGACATCACCCAATTGGGTGCCCGTCTGCTCGCCCACCTCGACCCCGACGGCACCCTCACCGACCATTCCGAACGCAAAAGGCGCCGCAACCTGTGGGTCAACCGCCAACGCGCCGACGGCACCGCCAAACTCACCGGCACCCTCACCCCCGAACTCGCCGCCCGCATCACCATGCTCTTGGCCGTCTGGGCCAAACCCGGCATGAACAACCCAGGTGATCCAGATTCGCCGACCGGCTCGTTCGACGACGCCGACCCCGACCAACTCGCTGCCGCGGCCGACCGCGACGACCGCACCCCCGCTCAGATCAACCACGACGCGCTCAACGCACTTCTCAAGGCTGTCCTTGACGACGGACTGCTCGGGTCATCGCACCGCGGACTACCCGTGCAACTGATCATCAAAGCCGACCTCGACGACCTCGCCCGCGAAGCCGGACTCGCGACCACCGCCACCGGCACCCTGCTACCCATCCCCGACCTCATCGAGATGGCCACCGATGTTCAACCGTGGTTGGCGATCTTCAAGAACTCCACCGCCGTACCGCTGTACTTCGGGCGCGGCAAACGTCTCGCCACCCGCGCACAACGTCTCGTCTCCTTCGCGCGCCCCGACGGTGAGGTGTGTTCGGCGCCCGGCTGCGACCAGCCCGCCACCCACGTCGAGATCCATCACGCCCAGAAGGACTGGGCCAAGGGTGGTCTCACCAACATCGACCAGCTCGCCCCGGCCTGCCCGCGCCACAACCGCATGGTCGGTGACCAGCCCGGCCAGTACACCACCCGGATCGAACGGTCCGGCCCCGACGAAGGCCGCTGCGCCTGGCGGTTGAACGCCGAACCGGGCGCACCACCCAACCCCGAACGCCTCAACCGCCGACCCGACATACCCAAACGGTTCGCGACACACCTGCACGACATACGCGACGAGATCCACGGACCACGGACCCGGCCCGGCGATCAACCACGCCCCGAGACGCCACTTGCCCACGACGTGCGCCGCTCATGGCTGACAACCAGCCACGTCCTCGACGTGCGCCCACCCCGACCCGGACCACCCACACCCCGGCCCTCCCTCGTCGAAGCACACCTCATGGCGCTCCTCGCCACCCACTGACCCGCACCCGGGCCTGTGGGTGGCGACCGGCGAACCTCAACTCGACCGATAGACCTCGATCGAAGTCCAGCAGTCGAAACGAGGTTCACCGGTCGGAGACCACCTACAGCCGGACGAGTTCGTGCGGGCGGTTGTTGAGCGACTCGCAGCCGTCCTCGGTGACGATGACGATGTCCTCGATCCGAGCCCCCCACTCGCCGGTGACGTAGACGCCCGGCTCGACGCTGAACGCCATACCGGCCCGCAGCGGGATGTCGTTACCGCCGACGATGTAGGGCTCCTCGTGCACCGACAGCCCGATGCCGTGCCCGGTGCGGTGGATGAAGCGTTCGGCCAGGCCGCGGGACGCGAGGCGATCGCGGGCGGCGGCGTCGATCGAGGCCGCGGTCACACCGGGCCGCACCGCAGCCACGGCCGCACGCTGCGCCTCGAGCAGCGCGGCGTAGGCGTCGGCGATGTCGGCGGGCGGGTCGTCGAAGCAGTAGGTGCGCGTGGAGTCGGAGTTGTAGCCCGGCTCGACCGGACCGCCGATGTCGACGACGACGATGTCGGACCGGCCGATGACCCGGTCGGAGAACTCGTGGTGGGGATCGGCGCCGTTGGGTCCCGACCCGACGATGATGAACGCCGCCTCGGTGTGCCCCTCCTCGAGGATCGCGGCGGCGATGTCGGCGGCGACCTCGCGTTCGGTCCGGCCGGGGATCAGCCACTCCCCCATCCGTGCGTGCACACGGTCGATCGCGGCACCCGCGCGGCGGAGCGCGTCGATCTCCGCGGCGTCCTTGATCATTCGCAGTTCGCGCAGTACCTCGGTCGCCAATTGCGGTGTGGCGCCGGTGTGGCGGGCCAGCGGGATGACGTGGAGGGCGGGCATGGAGTCGGAGACCGCGATGCGTGGCTGCGCGGGCAACCCGGCCAGCGCCAGCGCGTGGGCGTCGTCACCGTCGACCCAGTCGATCACCTCGATGTCGAGATCGCCCACCGCCGACGAGGACAGCGAAGGAACCTCCAGTCGTGCGATCACCAGTCGCGCTCCGCCGGTTGCCGGAATGACGAGCGCGGTGAGGCGCTCGAAGGTCTCCGCCCGCGAACCGACCAGATACCGCAGGTCCGGCCCCGGGGCGACGACGATCGCGTCCAGACCCGCGGCGCGGGTGAGTTCGGCGGCGCGCCGGACCCGCTCGCGATACACCTCGGCGCCGAAGAGCGGAGACGCCGCCGCCCCCGACGTCGCGACCCGTGTTGCTGCGCTTCCTGATGCCATGCGTCGAACCCTACCGCCGACCTCCCGGCCCGGTCCGTGAAGCAGTCCTCCGCACGATGGTCGCCGTCAGATGACAGAGTATGGGGGTGACGGATTCGTTGATGCTGCTCGACGGCGCGAGCCTGTGGTTCCGATCGTTCTTCGCCCTGCCGGAGAAGATGACCAGCCCGGACGGACGCCCGGTCAACGCGGTGCGGGGTTTCGTCGACACGATCGCCAATCTCGTGGTGCGCGAACGGCCCACACGCCTGGTGGTGTGCCTGGACCTCGACTGGCGCCCGGAATTCCGTACCGACCTGATCCCCACCTACAAGGCTCATCGCGTCGCGGTCCCCGACGGTGGGACCGACGTCGAGGGCAGGGACATCGACGTCGAAGAGGTGCCCGACACACTCACCCCGCAGGTCGACATGATCATGGCCGTCCTCGCGGCAGCGGGCATCGCGACCTCGGGGGCCGTCGGCTGTGAGGCCGACGACGTGATCGGCACCCTCGCCTACGACGAGGCGGTCGATCCGGTGATCGTGGTGAGCGGGGACCGTGACCTGCTGCAGGTGGTCGCCGATGATCCGGTCTCGGTACGCGTTCTGTACGTCGGACGGGGCCTGGCGAAGGCCGAGATGATGGGCCCAGCGGAAGTCGCCGAGAAGTACGGCGTCCCGGTCGAGCGAGCCGGTGTCGGGTACGCCGAGATGTCGATGTTGCGCGGCGATCCCTCCGACGGGCTGCCCGGCGTCGCCGGCATCGGCGAGAAGACCGCGGCAAAACTCATCACCGAGTTCGGCAGCCTGGATGCCCTCGAAGCGGCTGCCGCCGACCCGTCGTCGACTGTGCCGACCCGAAGCCGCAAGTCACTGCTCGCGTCTGTCGACTATCTCCAGGCCGCCCGGACAGTCGTTTCGGTACGCATCGACGCCGAGACGATCGACAGCGGTCCGGACGTCCTTCCGTCCGAACCCGCCGACCCCGCAGCCCTCGCCGAGCTCGTCGAGGAGCTGGGCATCGGGGCGTCGGTGGGTCGGTTGGCCAAGGCGCTCGGCTGGCCCCAGGCCGGTCAGGCCCGGGGTGCAGGTCAGCTGGGACGCGAGACCTCGTAGCGACCGTCGTCGTCGATGAATGTGACGGTGACCTGCTGCTGCTGTCCGCCGACGGTGACCGAGCAGTTGAACGACGCCCCGGTCTCCACCCGCTGGCCCGACGGGCACTGGACGTCGGAGACGTCGCTGGCCTGGTAGTCCTCGGTCAGGATCTTCTGTACGCCATCCTGCGCAGCCTGCTGATCGAGGTTCTTCGGCGCCCACCCGGGTACGAGGAACGCGGTGATCAGGACGATCGCGGCGATGAGGATCAGCGCACCGCCGCCGACGAACATCAGTGTCCGGGCGGTCTTGTTCGACTTGCCGGCCGCCATCCCGCTGAACTGATCGCCGCCCCCGTACGGGTTCTGACCGTAGGGGTTCGGCCCCGTTCCACCCGGCGGATTCTGACCGTAGGGCTGCTGTCCGTACTGCCCCGGTGCCCCGTACTGCCCCGGCGCCCCGTATTGACCGGCCCCGTACTGGGAGCCGGGCTGACCATACGGCTGCGCGCCCGGTTGGCCGTATTGTCCGGGCTGTCCACCCGGGTAACCGACCTGTGTCGGCTGGGACTGGGAGGGCGCCGAATGTGGCGGCTGACCCGCCGGTCCACCCGGCTGCTGGTAGGGGTTCTGCTGGTACGGATCCTGGTGCGGCTGACCATAACCCGGGTTCTGCGAGCCCGGATTCTGGGCACCGGGATTCTGCGCTCCCGGATTCTGGGCACCCGGATTCTGGAACCCCGGGTTGGGGGCCATGGTGGTCGGGTCGGCCTGCGGGGTGCCGGACGGCGTGGAACCGGGGAGGTTCACGATCTCGGTCTTGCCGTCGGGACCGGACTGGTCGCCGGAAGGATTCGGTTGGGACGGGTTGGGGTTGTACGGGTCGGTCATGAATCCCTCCCACTCGGCCGTGCACCCGATGGACGGGTGTCGGCGAACTGTGACGTCGCGGCAGTATCGGGGCGAGGCACGCCGACACCGAATGCGGGGTGAACGTTACCTCAGCGGCCTGCGACTATCAGCAAACATCGCACGTGCCCCGCGGTCGCGTCGTCCGGTGGACCGACACCCGCGAACCCGGCCGAATCGACCAGCCGAGTCAGGGATATCGACTCAGCCGAGTTCGGCGGCGACCACACCGCGTCGGATGGCCTTGACCGCTGCCCGCGCCGTACCCCCGAGACGGGTGTCGGACCCCACCCCGAGCCGGATCTGTTCGAGCAGGTCGACGACCTGCCGGTTCCATCTGACGAAGTCGCCCGGCGAGAGCAGTTGTCCGCGTTCGCCTGCGAGGAGCAGAGCCTCACCGAGCGAACGGCCCGACGCCCAGGTCGCCACGGCGACGGAGAATCCGGTGTCGGGTTCGCGCGTCGTACTCACCCGATGACGCTGCTCGACCGCGGTGACCCGCGACCATATCTCGACCGTCGCCGACATCGCCGCACGCATGGAACTGTTGCCGGGCAGCACGTCGACGCCGCTGTAGCTGTCGCGCCGGCTCTCGTAGACCAGAGCGGCGACCACCGCGGCAAGATCGGCCGCCGATAGATCGTCCCAGACACCGGCGCGGATGCACTCGGTCACCACCAGGTCGCTCTCGCTGTAGATGCGACCGAGCAGCTTGCCCGACTCGGTCACGAGCATCGTGTGTCCGGTGGACTCGGTCGCTTCGGGAACGCGTTCGATATATCCCAATTCGCTGAGGACACCGACGATGTGGTCGAAGGTGACGCCGAGGGTCGACGTTCGCTCCCCGATGCTGCGCTCGGCGTTGACGATGTCGCGCACCAGCCGATTGCGCCGTTCGGCGAGTCGGAACAGGTCGTCACCGTTGGGCAGTTGGTGCGCCGGGTGTGCGCGGAGGGTGCGTCGTAGGTGAGCGAGTTCGGTGTCGTCGGCGGCGTCGGCACGCTTCTTGGGGCGTCCGCGCGGCATCTCGATGCCGGTCGATCGCAAGGCCGACGCCAGGTCACGTCGGCCGCGACCGGTGCGCCGATCCGCATTCTTCGGCAGGCGCATGTTGCCCAGCACCTCGGGCGGGTTGACGAAGTCGCGGGTACCGACGCGTCCGCACCAGGCATCTTCGGTCAGCACGAGCGGCTTGGGATCCTGCGCCTGCGTGGCCGGCTCGATGATGACCGCCAGACCGCGGTGCCGTCCGACCGGTACGCCGATGACATGGCCGCGTTTGAGCGAGGCGAGGTCGGCGGTGATGGCGTCGTGCGTGTCGACGCGCTTGCGGTACTTGAGATCTCGTTCCCGGCGTCGGATGTCCTCGCGCAGTGTGACGTATCCGAGGAAGCCGGCGTAGGGCTCGTCGCCCGATTCCGCTTCGGAGTCAACCGATTCCAGGCCTCGGGCCTGCGCCGCCCGCGACAGCTCGCTGTCGAGTTTGCGCAGAGCCCGCTGCGCCTCGTCCAGTTTGCGGGCCTGCCCCACGACCGATCGGTCGGCCTGGAACTGTGCGAACGACCTGTGTAGCAACTCGCGGGCGCCGTCGAGGCCCAGCCGCCCCAGCAGGTTGACCGCCATGTTGTACTCCGGCGAGAACGAGCTGCGAAGCGGGAACGTCCGTGCGCCGGCGAGACCGGCGACCTCCTCGGGGACCACTTCGGGTGTCCACACGACGACCGCGTGGCCTTCCACGTCGATCCCGCGACGGCCGGCCCGGCCGGTCAGCTGCGTGAACTCGCCGGGGGTCAGGTCGACGTGGGACTCGCCGTTGTACTTGACGAGCCGCTCGAGTACCACCGAACGGGCGGGCATGTTGATGCCGAGCGCGAGCGTCTCGGTGGCGAAGACCATCCGGACCAAACCGCGTACGAACAGCTCTTCGACGGTGTGCCGGAACGTCGGGAGCATGCCCGCGTGGTGCGAGGCCAGTCCCCGACGCAGACCCTCGCGCCATTCGTGGACGCCCAGCACGTCGAGGTCGGTCGGCGACAACTCGGTGAGATGACGGTCGACGATCGCGTCGACCTCGCCGATCTCCGCGGGGGTGAGCAGCGAGATGCCCGACCGCAGGCACTGCGCCAGTGCGGCGTCGCATCCGACCCGGGAGAAGATGAAGCCGATGGCCGGGAGCAGCGCCTCCCGGTCGAGTCGCGTGACGAGGTTCGGGCGGGACAGCGCCGGTCCCCGTCCGTCACGCCGCCGGGGTCCGCCGCCACGCCCTCGTCCACGGCCGCGTGCCGCCTCCCGCTCGTCGTCGGCCATCAGGATCCGGTGCCGGATCTGGCGTTTCAGCTCCGGGTTGACGCGCGGACGGGTGCCGGCCTTGCGTGCCGGGCCGGTGTCGGCCGGATCGAACAGATCGAACAGCCGCTGCCCGACGAGCATGTGCTGGGACAGCGGCACCGGACGGTGCTCGTCGACGATCACCGAGGTGTCACCGCGGACCGTCTGGATCCAGTCACCGAACTCCTCGGCGTTGCTCACCGTCGCCGACAGACTCACCACGCGAACAGACGGCTCGAGGTGCAGGATCACCTCTTCCCACACCGCGCCGCGGAACCGATCGGCCAGGAAATGGACCTCGTCCATGACGACGTGCGACAGCCCGTCGAGCGCCCGTGACTCGGCGTAGATCATGTTGCGCACGACCTCGGTCGTCATGACGACGACCGGCGCATCGGGATTGATCGAGCTGTCGCCCGTCAGCAACCCCACTGACTCTTGCCCGTGGACGGCAACCAGGTCGTTGTACTTCTGGTTGCTGAGGGCCTTGATCGGCGTGGTGTAGAAGCACTTCGTGCCCCCGGCCAGGGCGAGGTGCACGGCGAACTCGCCGACGATGGTCTTGCCCGCACCGGTCGGCGCGCACACCAGCACGCCGTGTCCGCCCTCGAGTGCCTCGCACGCGCGGAGCTGGAAGTCGTCGAGCCGGAACGCGAGCCTCGACGTGAACGAGTCGAGTTGTGTCACAGGACGTCGTCGAAGGTTGCGCGTTCCCGGGCAGACGTGCGGGTCGTACCGGCGCCGATACGGCTCGCGGGAGCCGGGATCGGCGACGCCGGTGCGATGGGCTTAGTCGGCGGCAGCGGGCTTGCCTCGTCGTCGGAGAGGTCCGCCCACGCGGACGCCTTCTTCGCCTTGCGTCGGTCGACGATGCGGGCGACCTGGATCGCGAACTCGAGCAGGACGGTGAGTGCGAGCGCCAGCGCCAGCATCGTGAACGGGTCCTGGCCCGGTGTCACGATCGCGGCGAAGACGAACACCGTGAAGATCAGGCCGCGTCGCCAGCTCTTCAGGCGGGCGTAGGTCAGCACGCCCACGACGTTGAGCGCGATGATCAACAGCGGCAGTTCGAAGCTCACACCGAAGATCACGAGCACGTTGAGCATGAACCCGAAGTACTGGTCGCCGGCCAGTGCGGTGACCTGAACCTCGTTGCCGACGGTCAACAGGAAGTCGAAGGCCTTGGCGACCACCAGGTAGGCCAGCACAGCACCGCTGACGAACAGGGTCGCGGCCATCGCGACGAACATGATCCCGTACCGGCGCTCGTTGGAGTGCAGACCCGGGGTGATGAACTGCCAGATCTGGTAGATCCACACCGGGCAGGCCAGCACGACACCGGCGGTGAGCGCCACCTTGAGGCGCAGCATGAACTGATCGAACGGACCGGTCGCGAGGAGGCGACACGAGTCGTCGGGGGTCAGTGTGGCGCGGGACGAAGCGGGCAGGTCACAGTACGGTCCGCGCAACATGTCGCCCAGCGACGGGATGCCCAGGAATCCGTGGCTGTACCAGACGAACCCGAAGATCGTGGTCACGACGATGGCCAGCAGCGAGAGCACCATCCGAGTGCGCAGCTCGTACAGGTGCTCGACCAACGACATGGTGCCGTCGGGGTTGAGTTTTCGCTTACGTTGCCGGGGATCGAGACGTCGGGGAATCGGAAGAGTGCGCACTGGCGATGCTCCGACGAACCCCTATGCCGACTTTTTGACGTCGGCGTCGCGCTGCGTGGCCGGCTGGGTGGAATCACCCGCGGGCAGTTCGCGCCGCGTCGAATCGGTCGGCGTCGTATCGGCGGCTGCCGGTGAGTCCTTGTCGTCGTCCTTCTGCATCTCCTTGACCTCGCTCTTGAAGATGCGCAGCGACTGTCCCAGACCTCGGGCGGCGTCCGGCAGCTTCTTCGAGCCGAACAGGATCAGCAGCACAATGGCGACGATCGCCCAGTGCCACCATGACGTGAAGCCCATGAGATCACCCTTCAGTTCGGATCAGACAGTGTCCAATGCTACCCGACATGCACCCCGCCGGTTGGGGCCCAGCCTGATGGTTCGACCAGCCCAGCGGCGGGCTCAGCGGTAGCCGGCTCAGCGATACCGGCTCAGCGATACCGGGCGCGGGCGGCACCTGCGGAGTCGGCGACCGCGGCGGCGACGTCCGGGGAGCCGACGACCCGGACGGCTCCCCCGAATCCGAGCAGGAACCGGGTGAGCCACTCCGGTGAGCCATAGACCAGGCGGGCACGGACGGGCAGGTCGGGGTCGGGCCGGTCCTCGACCTCGTCGACGGGTTCGAGCGGGTAGTAGTCGAGAATCCAGAGCTGGTCGGCATCGATCTCGATCTGGACCGCCGGGAGGTCGGGGTTCTCGGCCACCAGCACCGATTGATTGGACGCGGCGGCCTCGGCGGGCGGCCGGCTCGGTTCGTCGAGCGCGGACGCGGTGTCGACGCGGTCGAATCGGAACAGACGCACGCCCTCGGCCATCCGGCACCAGGCCTCGAGGTAGGTGTGCTGATCCATGACCTGTAAACGAATCGGGTCGACCACGCGATCGGTGACGCTGTCGCGGCCGGCCGAGTAGTAGCGCAGCCGCAGCGCTCGCGCTCGCTTGGTGGCCTCGCGGATCGTCGTGTAGGTCGGGTTCTCCCCCGTCGGCTCGGCAGCCACGTCGGATGCGCCCGCGACCCCCGGCACCGTCGCACCGACCGCCTGCTCGATCTTCGCGATCGCCCGACGCGCGGCCGCGACATCGACCACGCCCGGTGTCTCGACGAGCGCCCGCAGGGCGACGAGGAGCGTGCTGGCCTCCACGGTGGTCAGCCGGAGCGGCCGGTCCATCCCCGCGGTGAAACCGACCGTCACGTAGCCCTCGCTGAACTCGAGCTCGATGAGGTCGTCGGGGTAGTACCCCGGCAGTCCACAGACGAAGAGCAGCTCGAGGTCTTTGGTGAGCTGCGCCTGGGTGACCCCGAGTTCGGCCGCGGCCTGAACGATCGAGATACCCCGGCGAGCTTGGAAATACGGGACCATCGCCAGCAGTCGGTTGAGCCTGGACGGCGCTGCAGGGGCCATCAGACGCTCACCCCGGTCAGGCGGTCCAGGCTCGCGACGACGAGTTCACGCAGCTCCGGTGGATCGAGGACGACGGCGTCGCGGCCGACCCCCAGGACCATGCGTGCGACCGTCGTCAGCGAGTGGATGTCGAGGGTCACGATGTCACCGGGTTCGCCGTCGAAGTCGGCGGGCTCGGTCGTCGTCGCGACACGGCGAAGACCGAACGCACGATCGGCCGCGACCCAGATCCGCGCGGTCCGCCCGTCCGAACCGGCTGCGGAATCGACGGCCGCCGAGACGATCTGCTGGAGGTCGGTACCGGCCGGGACGACCACCGCGTCGGCCTCGCCCACCGCGGCGACCTCGGTGATGCGCGACAGTCGGAACGTCCGGGTGGCCTCGCGATCACGGTCGTGACCGACGACGTACCAGCGACCCCGGTGCGACACGACGCCCCACGGTTCGACGCGCCGGGTGGTCGGCGCGGCAGCCGCGGACGACCGATGCCGGAACTCGACCGCACGCTTGTCCTGGACCGCCGCGAGCAGACCCGCGATGACCTCTTCGGAACCGAGTGATCTCGACGACCCGCCCGTGGTGATCCCCAGATCGTCCTCGGACCGGACGTCGAGGCCGGCCGCCCGGAGTTTGAGGATCGCGGTCTGCGACAGCGTCGAGACCTCCGGCGTGTCCCACAGCGCGGCGGCCATGGCGATCGCCGCCGCCTCGTCCGATTCCAGGGAGATCTCCGGCAGTTCGTAGGAGTCGCGGTCGATGCGGTAGCCCTCGGCGCCCGCCGACATCGGGGACCGGCCGGTCACGAGCGGGATCCCGAGATCTCGCAGCTCGTTCTTGTCACGCTCGAACATCCGGTTGAACGCCTCGTCGGACTGCTGCCCATCCGCTTTCACGCCGTCGGAGTAGCCGGCGACATTGCGGCGGATGTAGTCGGCGGTGACGTACTGCCGCGTCCACAGCAGGCAGATCACGAGGTTGAGCAGACGCTCGACTTTGGGAGTTGCCACCGGGTCAGGTTAGAGCGTGGCCGATCACCGCGTGCGGAGGCACGCTGCAGACCCCGGCAACCCGGCACTCACATCGAGGCGATGAGGCGATCGACACGTTCGTCGACACTGCGGAACGGGTCCTTGCACAGCACCGTCCGCTGCGCCTGATCGTTGAGCTTGAGGTGAACCCAGTCGACGGTGAAATCGCGGCCCGCCTTCTGCGCGGCCGAGATGAAGTCCCCGCGGAGCTTGGCTCGGGTGGTCTGCGGCGGCTCGTTCACCGCGGTCTTGATCGCCTCGTCGGTGGTCGCCCGGGCGACCAACCCCTTGCGCATCAGGACGTCGAAGACGCCACGACCGCGTTTGATGTCGTGGAAGGCCAGGTCGAGCTGCGCGATCTTCGGATCCGACAGTTCCATCGAATACCGGTCCTGGTACCGCTGGAACAGCTTTCGCTTGATGACCCAGTCGACCTCGGTGTCGACCTTGGCGAAGTCGTCGCTCTCCACCGCATCGAGCATGCGTCCCCACAGGTCCACCACCATGTCCATCTCGGGATCCGGGCGGCGGTTGGTGAGATGCTCGACGGCGCGGGCGTGGTACTCGCGCTGGATGTCGAGAGCGCTGGCCTGGCGGCCGCCGGCGAGGCGCACCGGCCTGCGCCCGGTCGGGTCGTGGCTGACCTCACGGATCGCGCGGATGGGATTGTCGAGCGCGAAGTCGCGGAAGGCGACGCCGGCCTCGATCATCTCCAGGACCAGAGCCGCCGATCCGACCTTGAGCAGGGTCGTCATCTCGGACATGTTCGAGTCGCCCACGATGACGTGCAGTCGGCGGTACTTCTCCGCGTCGGCGTGCGGCTCGTCGCGCGTGTTGATGATCGGACGCGAACGGGTGGTCGCCGAGGAGACGCCCTCCCAGATGTGCTCGGCGCGTTGCGAAAGGCAGAAGGTCGCCGCCTTCGGGGTCTGCAGCACCTTGCCTGCGCCACAGATCAGCTGACGCGTCACGAGGAACGGCAACAGGACATCGGAGATCCGGGAGAATTCTCCCGCCCGCACGACCAGGTAGTTCTCGTGGCATCCGTAGGAGTTGCCCGCCGAGTCGGTGTTGTTCTTGAACAGATAGATGTCGCCGCCGATGCCCTCGTCGGCGAGGCGCTGTTCGGCGTCGACGAGCAGGTCCTCGAGCACGAGCTCGCCCGCCCGGTCGTGATTGATCAGCTGGATGAGGCTGTCGCACTCCGCAGTCGCGTACTCCGGGTGCGAGCCCACGTCGAGATAGAGGCGGGCGCCGTTCTGCAGGAAGACATTCGACGACCGGCCCCACGACACGACCCGGCGGAAGAGGTAGCGAGCGACCTCGTCCGGACTGAGGCGGCGGTGGCCGTGGAAGGTGCACGTGACACCGAACTCGGTCTCGATGCCCATGATTCGTCGCTGCACTTGACCAACCCTACTCGCGCGGACCGCGGCGGACCGGTCGACACGCACCGGCCGCCGCGACCCGCGGCGTTCTCGTCACTGTTCAGGTGGACGGCGTCTCACCAGGGGCTTCGTCGGACTCCGGCGGTGTACTCGAGGCGGGGAGCAGACCTTCGACCGCAGACGTCGTCAGGCGCCGGAACGCGCGCCGGGGACGGTTGTGGTCGAGGACCGCGACCTCGAGGTCACCCGCGGACAGCACTCGCCGTTCGGTCGGGGCGCCGCTGCCGTTGTCGGCCGGAGCCGTCAGCGCGTCGACCGCGACACCGATCGCACGTCCGAGTTCCAGATCGGGCTCGTAGCTCTCCTTCAGCGCCGCCGCGATGGGTTCGGTCGTCCCACCCATCACAAGGAAACGGGTCTCGTCGGTGATCGACCCGTCGTACGAGATCCGGTACAGCTGCGACCGCCTCGGCTTACCCGGTCGGGCGACCTCGGCGACGCACAGCTCCACCTCGAACGGCTTGGCCTGCTCGGTGAAGACACTGCCCAGTGCGTTCGCGTAGGTGTTGGCCAGCGACAGCCCGGACACGTCAGCCCGGTCGTAGCTGTAACCGCGCATGTCGGCGATCTGGATGCCGGCCTTGCGCAGGCTCTCGAACTCGTTGTACTTGCCCACGGCCGCGAAGCCGATCCGGTCGTAGATCTCGCTGGTCTTGCGAAGCGTGTTCGACGGGTTCTCGGCGACGAACAGCACGCCGTCGGCGAAGGTGAGGATCACGACGCTGCGACCCCGGGCGATGCCCTTGCGGGCGAGCTCGGAGCGATCGCGCATGATCTGCTCGGCGCTGGCGTAATACGGGAAGGTCATCGGGCACTCCCGTCGTGCTCGGCACTGCGGCGTTCGATGACGGCGCGCGCCGCCGCCTCGATGTCGGTCGCGTCCACCTCCCGGGCCCCGTCGGCTCCGACGATCGCGGCCATCGGGAAGATCTTGCGGACCAGGTCGGGTCCGCCGGTCGCCGAGTCGTCGTCGGCGGCGTCGTAGAGCGATTCGACGGCGATCGCGAGGGCCTCGTCGGCGCTCAGATCGGGCCGGTAGAGCTTCTTCAGCGATGACTTGGCGAACACCGACCCGGAACCGATGGCCGTGTACCCGCCGAACTCCTCGTGTCGGTCCCCCGCCACGTCGAAGCTGAAGATGCGTCCGCGCTCGGTCGGATCGTCGTGATCGATGTCGTAGCCGACGAGCAACGGGATGGCCGCGAGACCCTGCAGAGCCGCGCCGAGATTGCCCCGCACCATCGACGCCAGACGACTGACCTTGCCGTCCAGGGTCAGCGGGACGCCCTCGATCTTCTCGTAGTGCTCGAGCTCGACGGTGAACAACCGCACCATCTCGATCGCGATCCCCGCGGTGCCGGCGATGCCGGCCGCCGAGTACTCGTCGGTGATGTAGACCTTCTTGACGTCGCGGGTGGCGATGAGATTGCCCATCGTCGCCCGGCGGTCACCGGCGAGCACGACCCCGCCCGGGTAGGACACGGCCACGATCGTCGTGCCGTGCGGGATGTCACCGGCACCGTCAGCGCCACCGGCGAACGACCCCACCCGGTCGACCTGGGCCTGAGGTAGCTGCTCCGGCGCATGCGTCCGGAGGAATTCGGTGAACGACGAGATGTCGGCGCCGGAGTAGGAACCGGGGCGGAACGGGGACAGCGGGGGCAGTGAACCGAACCTGTCGCTCACTGGCCGCCCTTCTGAACGTAGGCGCGCACGAAGTCCTCGGCGTTCTCCTCAAGCACGTCGTCGATCTCGTCGAGCAGGTCGTCGGTGTCCTCGGCCAGCTTCTCGCGACGTTCCTGTCCGGCGCCCGAATCGGGGCCCACGCCCTCGTCGTCGCCGCCGCCACCGCGCTTGGTCTGTTCCTGCGCCATCTGCTGCCTCCTTGAAACCGATCGCCCCTTGGCGGGCTACCGCGGTCGAGGGAGTCGGGATCGGGTGTCGCTGTCGCGGCGGTGATCCGGTGTCGCTGCCGCGACTGATCCGGTGTCACTGCCGCGACGTGATCCGGTGTCGCTGCCGCGACGGTGATCCCTCGTGTCTCGACCCTGCGGAATCGTGTGCTCCCACACTACCTGTGGGGACGACAAGTGTGGCGGAACGAAGCACATGCACATCGGAGATGGGCGCGGGGTGCCGCGGCATGTCAGGTGGTGAGCTGATCCACCAGTTCGGCGGCCGAGTCGACCGAGTCGAGGAGCTTGCCGACGTGCGCCGCGGTACCGCGCAGCGGCTCGAGTGTGGGGATCCGGACCAGCGAGTCCCCGCCGAGGTCGAAGATGACCGAGTCCCAGCTCGCGGCCGCGACGTCGGCGCCGAACCGGCGCAGGCACTCGCCGCGGAAGTAGGCCCGCGTGTCGCGGGGTGGTTCGCTGATCGCGGCGAGTACGTCGTTCTCGTCGACCAGTCGCTTCATCGACCCGCGCGCGACGAGCCGGTTGTACAGCCCCTTGTCCAGCCGGACGTCGGAATACTGCAGGTCGATGAGCTGGAGTCGGGGCGCGGACCACGACAGGTTCTCGCGCTGACGGAAGCCCTCGAGGATGCGCAGCTTCGCGGGCCAGTCGAGGATGTCGGCGCATTCCATCGGATCACGCTCGAGGCGGTCGAGCACATCCGCCCATGTCTGCAGGACGTGCGCGGCGCGCTGGTCGTCGGAGTGCTCCTGGTCGTGGAACTTCTGGCAGCGCTCCAGGTACTCCCGCTGCAGGGCCAGTCCGGTGAGTTCGCGCCCGTTGGTCAGGGCGACCGTTGCCGTGAGCGAGGGGTCGTGACTGATGGTGTGCACGGCCTGTACCGGCCGGGCGAGCTCGATGTCGGAGAAGTCGACGCCGGCCTCGATGAGGTCGAGGACGAGCGCGGTGGTCCCGACCTTGAGGTAGGTCGAGGTCTCGGCGAGGTTGGCGTCACCGATGATGACGTGCAGGCGCCGGTAGCGCTCGGGGTCGGCGTGCGGCTCGTCGCGGGTGTTGATGATGCCGCGCTTGAGGGTGGTCTCGAGTCCGACCTCGACCTCGATGTAATCCGACCGCTGCGACAGCTGGTAACCGGCATCGTCGCCGGACTGTCCGATGCCGACGCGTCCCGAACCTGTGATCACCTGCCGCGAGGCGAAGAACGTCGTGAGCCCCGCGATGATCGCGGTGAACGGCGTCTCCCGTGCCATGAGGTAGTTCTCGTGGGTGCCGTAGGACGCGCCCTTGCCGTCGATGTTGTTCTTGTACAGCTGCAGCTTCGGGGCGCCCGGGACGCTCGCCACATGCCGGGCGGCGGCCTCCATCACGCGCTCGCCCGCCTTGTCCCAGATGACCGCGTCCAACGGGTCGGTGACCTCGGGGGCGGAGTACTCGGGATGGGCGTGGTCGACGTAGAGCCGGGCGCCGTTGGTGAGGATCATGTTCGCCGCGCCGATCTCGTCGGCATCGATGATCGGGGCGGGTCCGGACCCACGTCCCAGGTCGAAGCCCCGGGCGTCGCGGAGGGGTGACTCCACCTCGTAGTCCCAGCGTGTCCGCTTCGCGCGCGGCACACCGGCCGCCGCGGCGTAGGCGAGAACCGCCTGCGTGGACGTCATGATCGGGTTCGCGGTCGGGTCGCCTGGCGCGGAGATTCCGTACTCGACCTCGGTCCCGATGATTCGCTGCATCCTTCGAGGGTAGATGTTCACTCGCCACCGGTCGCAACCAGCGCACGTGCTGAGTACGGTCGACGCCGTGAAAGCATTCCGCCGGTTCACCGTTCGAGTCCCGCTCCCCGGTCCGATCGCGGACCTTGCGCCGCTGGCGCACAACCTGCGCTGGGCCTGGCACATCCCCACCCAGGACCTGTTCGCCACGATCGACCCGAACCTGTGGACGTCGACCGGCGATCCGCTGCGGGTCCTCGCCGACGCCGACCCCGCGCGACTCGCCGAACTGGCCACCGACGAGGACTTCGTGGCGCGGGTGGCCGATGCGTACGCCGACCTCCGGCAGTATCTCGACGCACCGCAGTGGTTCCAGCGGTACGCGGCGGACTCGCCGGGGCAGGACGGTTCGGGGCAGGACGGTTCGGGGCACGACCGGGTGGTGCCGCCCGGAATCGCGTACTTCTCCATGGAGTTCGGCGTCTCCGAGGTCCTGCCAATCTATTCCGGTGGCCTGGGCATCCTCGCCGGCGATCACCTGAAGGCGGCCTCCGACCTCGGGTTGCCGCTTATCGGTGTCGGTTTGCTGTACCGCTCCGGATACTTCCGCCAGGGCCTCGACCACGACGGTTGGCAGATCGAACGGTATCCCGTGAACGATCCCGAGGAGCTCCCCCTCACGCTTCTCGACCGAGGTGCCGCCGACACGACGACAGGCGGCTCGACCCCCGGCGATGACGCCGACCCGGTGATCATCGAGGTCGCGATGCCCGGCGGTGCGACCCTGTCGGCGCAGGTGTGGATCGCGACCGTGGGACGAATCCCGTTGCTGCTCCTCGACTCCGACATCGCCCGCAACGACGATCAGCCCGACGGCGCCGCTCTGCGCGCGGTGACCGACCGGCTCTACGGCGGCGACCAGGAGCACCGGATCGCGCAGGAGATCCTGCTCGGCATCGGCGGCGTCCGCGCGCTGCGCGAATACGTGCGCATCACCGACCGCCCCGAGCCGACGGTGTTCCACATGAACGAGGGACATGCCGGATTTCTCGGCGTGGAACGCATCCGCGAACTCGTCGCGGGGGGCCTCGACTTCGACACCGCGGAGGCCGTCGTCCGCGCGTCGAACGTCTTCACGACCCACACCCCGGTTCCGGCCGGGATCGACCGCTTCCCCGCCGACCTCGTCGCCCGATATCTCGACGCCGACGACGACGGGATGTCCCGGCTGCTACCGGGGCTGGCCGCGGCGACCATCGCCGAGCTGGGCGACGAGGCGGACCCGGGTGTCTTCAACATGGCGCACATGGGCTTCCGGCTCGGTCAGCGCAGCAACGGCGTCTCCCAACTGCATGGCGCCGTGAGCCGCGAGATGTTCGCCGACCTGTGGCCGGGTTTCGACGCTGCCGAGGTCCCCATCGGTGCGGTCACCAACGGGGTGCACGGACCGACCTGGGTGGCCCCGGAGTGGCGCGACTTCGCCGGCGGGGACGAGGATTCGGCGCCCGAGGTGTACGCGGACCTGTCCGACGAGACCATCTGGCGAACGCACGAGGAGTTGCGTGCCGGACTCGTCGACGAGGTGCGGCGGCGCGCGTTCACGAGCGGCCTCGAGCGAGGCTTCACCGACGCCGAACTGAGCTGGACCGCCGATCTGTTCGACCCGCATGTGCTGACGATCGGGTTCGCCCGGCGAGCAGCCACCTACAAACGCCTGACGCTGATGCTCCGCGATCCCGAACGCATGCGTGCCATCCTCACCGACCCCGAACGTCCGGTACAGCTCGTCATCGCGGGCAAGGCACATCCCGCCGACGAGGGCGGCAAGTCGTTGATCCAGCAGGTTGTGCGATTCACCGAGGATCCGGAACTGCGCGACCGCATCGTGTTCCTCCCCGACTACGACATCTCGATGGCGCGTCACATCTACGCGGGGTGCGATGTGTGGCTGAACAATCCGGTGCGGCCGATGGAGGCCTGTGGAACGTCGGGGATGAAGTCGGCGCTCAACGGCGGACTCAACCTGTCGATCCTCGACGGCTGGTGGGACGAGATGGCCGACGGCGACAACGGCTGGGCCATCCCGTCGGCCGAGGGCATCACCGACGAACACCGTCGCGACGATCTCGAGGCGCAGGCGCTGTACACGCTCCTCGAGGAGACGGTGATCCCACTGTTCTACCGCCGGGACGACACCGGTGTGCCGCGCCGGTGGGTGGAGATGATGCGTCACACACTCACCCGGCTCGGCCCGCAGGTACTCGCCTCCCGCATGGTCCGCGACTACACCACCGAGCTCTACTGCCCCGCTGCGCGGTCATTCGAATCCGTGTGCGCCGACTCCTACGCGGGTGCGCGAGACCTCGCGGCCTACCGCCGGACGCTGGAGACCGGGTGGTCGGCGGTGCTCGTCGCCGGGATAGAGGACGAGAGGCGCGCCGACGGCCTGCATGTGACGGCTCACGTCGCTCTCGGAGATCTGGAGCCCGGGTCGGTCGCCGTCCAGGTCGTGCTCGGCCGGGTGGGCGACGACGGCGACATCCTGAATCCGATGGTCACCGACATGACGCCCGAACCCGACCGCGACGCGTCCGGCCGGGTGGTGTTCAGCTCGCTGGTGCCACCGTCGGCTTCCGGTCATCTCGGTTACACCGTCCGGGTGCTACCGCGCCATCCGCAGCTGTCGTCGGAGTCCGAACTCGGCTTCGTGCGCTTCCCGACGACGGCCGGGTGAGCGCACGCCGCCTGGCCGCGCGTCAGCGCTTCTTCAACCGCAGACGGGAGTAAGTGAAGGCGAGCAACAACGCGCTGATCACCGCGAGCACTCCGTACGCCAGCGCGCTGTGGGCGATCGACGTCTCCCACAGCGTGATGCGCTGTGGGGCGGCGACGTTGATGCTGTAGAGATCGACGCTCCCGGCTGCGGCCACATAACCCCAGAAGGACGGGAAGATCCACGACAGCTGTTCGAGTCCGACGCCGTCGAGTTTGAACAGGCCGCCGCAGAACACCAACTGGACCATCACGACGATGACCAGTGGCGGCATGACCTGCTCGTTGGACTTGACCGCCGACGAGATGGCCAGTCCGACGAGCGTGCTCACACAGGCGAGAACGGCGACCGCGACGAGCAACGCGAGCGGCGGCGGAAGTACCGGTCCGCCGAAGTCGGGCAGTCCGCGGCCGGCGAAGGTGATGCCGACCATGATGATCGTCTGCAGGACGGCGGCGACGAAGAACACGACGATCTTCGCGAACAGGTATGCGCCGGGACGCAATCCCACCGCGCGTTCGCGTTCGAAGATGTCGCGCTCGCCGACCAGGTCACGCACGGTCAGAGCCGCTCCCATGAAGGCGGCGCCGACGACCAGCACGACCAGGATCTGGATCGCCTCGGCGCCGTCCTTGGGCGGCGGCGCGTTGGGGATCACCTCGAGTCGGGCGAATCCGCTCGAGCCCGGGATCACCAGGGTGAGCAGGCCGAGCACGACGGGCAGCAACACGAGGAAGACCAGATAGCCGACATCGGCGAAGATCAGCCGGACCTGCCGTCGGGCAATGGTCGACGACTGGCGGGGGAAGCTCGTGTGGGGCACCGGTATCGGTGGTCCGGGCGGTCGCTGTGGCGGCGGTGGATTGGGTGCCCGGCGGTGCCGGTCCAGATACCGCATGTGCGCGGTGTCCGGCTGATCGGCGACGTAGGCGAAGATCTCGGCCCAGTCTGAGGTACCCATCTCGCCCTCGACCTGCCCGGGCGGACCACAGAACGACGTCTTGCCGCCGGGTGCGAGCAGCAGCACCTGATCGCACATGGACAGGTAGGTGAGCGAGTGCGTGACCACGAGCACCACGCGTCCGGCGTCGGCGAGGCGTCGGAGTGTGGCCATCACCTGACGGTCGAGCGCGGGGTCGAGGCCCGAGGTCGGCTCGTCGAGGATGAGCAGCGACGGGCCCGTCAGCAATTCCATCGCCACCGACGCGCGCTTCTGCTGTCCGCCGGACAGCTTCTCCACCCGGGTGTCGACGTGCTCGGTCAGCTGCAGCTCGCTGAGCACCCCGTCGATGACCCGGTCCCGGTCGGCCTTCGAGAGGTCGGGCGGCAGCCGCAGTTCGGCCGCGTACCGCAATGCCTGCCGCAGCGTGAGCTTGTGGTGCAGGACGTCCTTCTGCGGCACCATTCCGATGCGGGTGCGCAGCGCGTCGTATTCGGCGTGGACGTTGCGGCTCTCGAAGGTGACCAGACCGCTGGTCGGCGAATTGAGTCCGGCCGCGATCTTCGACACCGTCGACTTGCCCGCACCGGAGGGACCGATCACCGCCGTCAAGGTGCCGGGACTGGCGCTGAAGTCGACGTCGGCCAGCAGACGCTTCCCGCCGTCGACGATGAGGCTGACCCCGTGGACGTGGAGGCCGTCGGCGACCGCGGCGCTCTCCTGGCCGCGCATCAGGGTGCCGCGGGACACCACGAAGTCGCTGTTGCCGATCGTGACGACATCGCCGTCGGTCAGGGGCGAACTCGACACCCGCCGCCCGTTGACGAAGGTGCCGTTCACACTGCCCAGATCCTCGATCACGAGGGCGGGGCCACGGCTCGACACCTGCGCGTGATGCCGCGACGCGAGCACATCGCTGACGACGATGTCGTTGTCGGGAGTGCGTCCGATCCGCTGGACCCCGCGCAGCGAGATCGATTCGCGCTCCGGCGGCGTCGGCGCACCGGGCAGCCGGTAGACCGCGGACACGTTCTGCTGCAGCGCTTGCAGATGCGGCGCGTTCAGCACTTCCTGCGGCATCGGATCCACGCCGCCGAATTGTCGCCCGCTCGCTCCGCTCCCCGCGCGGTCGCCGGGCCGGCCGTATCCGCTCGGCGCTCGCGCCGGCATCTGACCGGAGGCCGGGACTCCCACGTCGGGAAAACCGGCCGAGCGCGGACCCGACGGCGGGTGGCCCGGGTACATCGGACGCGAGACCGGCGGAACCGGCCGGGACGGCATGCCACGACCGGGCCCGCCCGACGGTGCCCGGCCACCGGGTACGGGCGTGTCGACCACGAGATCGACGACAGGTCCGGTGCTCACGTCACCGAGGCGCACCTGCATCGAGCCGGGAACCATGAACTCGGCCATCCGCTGACCGTTGACGAAGAAGCCGTTCGTGCTGCCGATGTCGACCAGGCACCAGGCCGCCCCGCGCCATTCGATGGCGAGATGCCGACGCGACACCATCGGATGGTTGATCACGATGTCGTTGTCGGGCTCACGCCCCAGGGTGATGCGCTGGGAATCGCCCAGTGGATGCGGCGCCCCACCGTCGACGATCACTCGCCCACGCGCCATCGATGTGCTGTTCATCGCCGACAACTCTAGTGCCTGAAGGCGCTGTTCACGCGGTTCTGTCGAGCAGACAGCCGACCCCTTCGGAGTCGGCTGTCTGCTCGGAGAACATTGTTCTCGCTACAGGTACTGGCCCGTGTTCGTCTCGGTGTCGATCGCGCGACTCGCACCCGCACTCTTACCCGTCACCAGGGTGCGGATGTAGACGATCCGCTCACCCTTCTTGCCCGAGATCCGGGCCCAGTCGTCGGGGTTCGTCGTGTTGGGCAGGTCCTCGTTCTCCGCGAACTCGTCGAGGATCGAATCGAAGAGATGCTGCACGCGCAGGCCCGGCGCGCCGGTGTCGAGCTGCGACTTGATCGCGTACTTCTTGGCGCGGTCGACGACGTTCTGGATCATCGCGCCGGAGTTGAAGTCCTTGAAGTACATGATCTCTTTGTCGCCGTTGGCGTAGGTGACCTCGAGGAACCGGTTGTCCTCGCTCTCGGCGTACATCCGCTCGACGACCTTCTCGATCATCGCGTTGACGCACGCCGTGCGATCGCCGCCGAACTCGCCGATGTCGTCGGCGTGGATGGGCAGTTCCTCGGTGAGGTACTTGGAGAAGATGTCGATCGCCGACTCCGCGTCGGGACGTTCGATCTTGATCTTCACGTCGAGACGACCCGGACGCAGGATCGCGGGGTCGATCATGTCCTCGCGGTTCGACGCACCGATCACTATGACGTTCTCGAGTCCCTCCACGCCGTCGATCTCGCTGAGCAACTGCGGGACCACAGTGGTCTCGACATCGGATGAGACGCCCGAACCGCGGGTACGGAAGATCGAATCCATCTCGTCGAAGAAGACGATGACCGGCGTTCCCTCGGAAGCCTTCTCCCGCGCCCGCTGGAAGATCAGCCGGATGTGACGCTCGGTCTCACCGACGAACTTGTTCAGCAGCTCCGGGCCCTTGATGTTGAGGAAGTACGACTTCGCTTCCTTGGCGTCGTCGCCGCGCACCTGCGCGATCTTCTTCGCCAGGGAGTTGGCCACGGCCTTGGCGATGAGCGTCTTGCCACAACCGGGCGGACCGTAGAGCAGGACGCCCTTCGGGGGACGCAGCTGGTAGTCGCGGAACAAGTCCTTGTGCAGGAACGGGAGTTCGACGGCGTCGCGGATCTGCTCGATCTGGCGACCCAGGCCGCCGATGTCCTCGTATCCGACGTCGGGGACTTCTTCGAGGACGAGATCTTCGACCTCGGCCTTGGGCACCCGTTCGAAGGCGAAGCCGGCCTTGGTGTCGATGAGCAGCGAGTCGCCGGGGCGCAACTTGCGGCGCTTGCCGTCCTCACCGTCGACGTCCCCGAGGAGCGGTTCGGCCAGCCAGACCACGCGCTCCTCGTCGGCATGACCGACGACGAGGGCGCGCCTGCCGTCGCCGAGCACCTCGCGCAGCGTGCTGATCTCGCCGACGGTGTCGAACTCGCAGGCCTCGACGATGGTCAGCGCCTCGTTCAGGCGCAGGGTCTGCCCCTTGGTCAGCGTGTCGGTGTCGATGTTGGGCGAACAGGTGAGCCGCATCTTGCGGCCGGAGGTGAACACGTCGACCGTGGCGTCGGGATGCACGTCCAGCAGGACGCCGTAGCCGCTCGGCGGCTGACCGAGTCGGTCGACCTCCTCACGCAGGGCGACGAGTTGCTGTCGGGCTTCCTTGAGGGTGTCGAGCAGCTTCGCGTTGCGCGCGGTGAGGCTGTCCACACGCTCCTGGAGGTCCCCGGCCCGGCCGGCTGCGCCGCTCCGCGACTCTGTGCCGCTCCGCGGCGGGGGCGGAGTGTATGCGGGGACGAAGCCCTCGTCGGATGCACTGGCGCTCTCGGGAACCGCGCGGTCCCCCAGTGCGTCGTGGCGGTCAGGTTCGGTCATTGCTGACTCCTCTCGCCGGCAATCACCCGATCCCTCGATCGGAATGCTCGCGCCGTATCCCTACGCTACCGGCCGCGACGCGGAATCGCCGTCTGCCGCGCAATCGCCGGTGTTGACGGTGTGTTAAATGTGCGTCTTCGCAACGTATTCGCGATGTTTCACCGCGACGCGAGCCGGGATCAGCCCTTGCTCGGGCGGCGCTGCGGCCGGAGCGTGGTCGTTCCGTCGGCCAGGCGCCGGGCCGTGATCAGAAAGGCCGTGTGGCCTTGCATTTTGTGCTCGGGTCGCACCGCGAGTCCCACGGCACTCCACTCGCGCAGAAGCGTCTCCCACGCCCGGGGCTCGGTCCAGCACCCCTGCTCACGCAGGGCCTCGATCACCCGCGACAGCTGGGTGACGGTGGCCACGTACACGGTCAACACTCCGCCTGGTTTCAATATCGTGCGCACCACCTCGACGAGGTCCCACGGCGCCAGCATGTCCAGGACGATGCGGTCGAAACGCTCTTCGGGGTCGACATTGGCGAGATCGTCGACGGTGATGTGCCAGTTGTCCGGGCGGCCGCCGAAGAATGTCTCCACGTTGCGGATGGCGTGTTCGGCATGATCGTCGCGGATCTCGTACGAGACGACCTGCCCGTCGGCGCCGACCGCCCGGAGCAGTGAGCAGGTGAGCGCGCCCGACCCGGCACCGGCCTCCAGGACTCGAGCACCGGGGAAGATGTCGCCCTCCAGGACGATCTGGGCGGCGTCCTTGGGATAGATGACCTGGGCACCGCGGGGCATCGACAACACGTAGTCGACGAGCAGTGGGCGCAGCGCGAGGTACTGGGTGCCGCTCGTCGCCGAGACGATGCTCCCCTCGGGCGCACCGATCAGGTCGTTGTGAGCGATCCCGCCACGGTGGGTGTGGAACTGCTTGCCCTCCTCGAGCAGCACCGTGAACTTGCGCCCCTTCGCATCGGTCAGCTGAACCCGGTCGCCGACGACGAACGGTCCGGTGGTGGGCACTGGTGCTTCCTCTCGTGAAAAGTCCGAACGCCCCGGCGACACAGCTCGGGGCGTTCATGGGCCGTGTGGACGTTACCCGACGACGGTGGCCGCCCTGCCTCGTGTCTGCTTCTGCCCAGCACGTGGTCGTCGACTCGAGTGCCGACAACCCGAGTGTCCGGGCGAGTCCTGTCGGGACCGGGGCCTACCCTGCGAAGGGTGAGCACGATGACCGGAATCGGGGACCCCTCCACGAGCACGACCCCACCATCGGTGCCGGACACCCCCGGCTCGGATTCGGTTGGCCCGGAGTTCCATGGCCCGGATGTCCATGTCACCGACGGCCGCGGGATCGTCGGGCGTCCGCTCGCCCTGTCCCCGTCTCGCGCCGCGGACTTCAAGCAGTGCCCGCTGCTCTATCGATACCGCGCGATCGACCGCTTCCCGGAGACACCCACCGCCGCCCAGACCAGGGGCACCGTGGTTCACGCGGCGCTGGAGAACCTGTTCGACCTGCCCGCCGAACTCCGTACCCAGGATTCGGCCGAGCTGCTGGTCGAGGGCGCCTGGGCAGCATTGTGCGAGGGCGATCCGGAGCTCGCGAAGGTCATCGGCGACGGTGGTCAGGAGGCGTTCCTCGCCGGCGCGTACAAGCTCATCGCCACCTACTACACGATGGAGAACCCCACCGCCTTCGATGCCGACGCGGTGGAGGAACACGTCGAGATCGACGCCGACGACATGCTGATGCGGGGGTTCATCGACCGCATCGACGTCGCTCCGACCGGTGAGATCCGGGTCGTCGACTACAAGACCGGGCGGTCCCCGGGCGAGGCCTACGAGGCCAAGGCGCTGTTCCAGATGAAGTTCTATGCACTCGCGATCCTGCGCACCCGCGGGGTGGTACCCGCTCGGTTGCAGCTGATGTACCTCTCCGACGGACAGCAGCTGATCTATCGCCCGGACCACGACGAACTACTCCGTTTCGAGCGCACCCTGCGTGCGATCTGGCAGGCGATCCGCGCAGCCGTGGCCTCGGGTGACTTCCGGCCGAAGAGATCGTGGCTGTGCAAATTCTGCGAACACCACGCCCGCTGCCCGGAGTTCGGGGGCGAGATCCCGCCCTACCCCGGTCCCCCGGCAGGCTTCGTCGCCTGAGCCGGCCCGCACCCCGGACGCCCCCGCAGACACCGACTATGTCGGCAGTCATAGAGTGACTCGGGTGGAAAGCTCGTACTACGAACCCATCGACGCCCCGCCGGAGCACGCGAGATCGGACTCCGACGACTTCGAGTACTTCCGTCCGACCGACGCGACCCTGAGCGTCTGGTCGCCGACCATGCAGCACGGCGGCCCGCCGTCGGCCCTCATGATGCGATCGTTGCTGCGCTGTGAACCGGATCCGGCCCAGCACTTCACGCGCGTGACCACCGAGATCCTCGGCCCGGTCGGGCTGGGCGTCAACCGGATTGCCGCCCGGGTGATCCGGCCCGGCCGCCAGATCAGCCTGGTCGAGACCGAGCTGCAGGTGCAGCAGGCCGACGGGACCTTTCGCGCCGCCGCACGCTCGGTCGGGTGGCGACTACGCGTCGCCGACACCGCCGAGATCGCGAACGGCCCCGCTCCCCTGGAACCCGGACCCGACGAGACGAAGGCTGCCATCGGCTTCACTGACGACAACGGTGAGGCGGTCGACTGGGGCACGCTGGGGTTCATCGGCACCATCGAGTCGATCAGGGTCGAGGGACGCAACGGCGCCACGCCCGCGGTATGGCTGCGTCCGGCGATCCCGCTCGTCGCCGACGAGGTGACCCAGGATCTGGAGTCGATGTTCACCGTCATCGACGTCGCCAACGGACTGGGTACCAGGCTCCGCCCGAACCGCTGGACCTGGATGAACACCGACACCACCGTGCATCTGACGCGTGTCCCGAGCGGACCGTGGGTGGGCATCGACGCCCACATGATCGCCGGTCCGGACGGGTTCGGCAGCACGTTCGCCGACCTCTACGACGCCTCCGGGCACATCGGCCGGTCGGCCCAGACGGTGATGCTCAGCGCCGCGAGGTAGTCGCGGCGCTGCCCCCTTGAGGTGGCCGGAGCCTGCGCTACGTGTCTCACCAGGCCCTTCGAGGCTCGTCGCTTGCGCTCCTCGCACCTCAGGGAGCAGAAGGATGGCACCTCACGGAGCAGAAGGATGGTCACTAGCTCAGGGAGCGGAGTGGCCTAGAACCGGCAGGAGCGGATGTCGGTCGCCAAGATCGCCTTCGCGCCGAGCTCGGACAGCTCGTCCATGAGGTTCTGGTGGTCCTTGCGGGGCACCATGGCGCGGACGGCGACCCAGTCCGGGTCGGCCATGGGTGCAACGGTCGGCGACTCGAGACCCGGCGTGAGCACCGACGCCCGGTCGAGAAGCGAACGGGGGCAGTCGTAGTCGATCATCACGTACTGCTGCCCGAACACCACACCCTGGACCCGGGCGACGAACTGGCGCTCGGCCTTGGTGAGGTCGGCGTCGCGACGGGAGATGAGGACCGCCTCGGAATCGCACAGCGATTCGCCGAAGGCCACCAGGTCGTGCTGACGCAGCGTGCGGCCGGACCCGACCACGTCGGCGATCGCGTCGGCGACCCCGAGCTGGATCGAGATCTCGACCGCACCGTCGAGCCGGATGATGTCGGCGGTGATGCCGTGCCCGGCCAGATCCTCACGCACGAGGTTCGGGTAGGACGTGGCGATGCGCTTGCCCGCGAGATCGGCCACGCTCCACTGCTGGTCGGCGGGCGCCGCGTATCGGAAGGTCGAGGAGCCGAAGCCCATCGCGAGCTGCTCGCCGACCTCGGCACCGGAGTCCCGGGCGAGGTCGCGGCCGGTGATGCCCAGGTCGAGGCGGCCCGAGGCGACGTAGATCGCGATGTCCTTGGGGCGCAGGAAGAAGAATTCGACGTCGTTGTTGTTGTCGAGGACCGTGAGGTCCTTGGAGTCGGTCCGGCGTCGGTAGCCGGCCTCGGAGAGGATGGCCGACGCGGATTCGGAGAGCGCACCCTTGTTGGGTACGGCCACTCGCAGCATCTCGATGTCCTTTTCGTGGGGTTGCGCCCGCGGGCGCGGTGATGGAGCTGAACTGTGTCGTGCGGGAGGTGGGTCCGGACCGGGTCAGCCGGTCACAGATGTCGGTACACGTCCTGCAGCGTCAGTCCCCGCTTGATCATCATCACCTGCAGCCAATAGACGAGCTGCGAGATCTCTTCGCCGAGCGACTCGTCGGACTCGTGCTCGGCGGCGAGCCAGACCTCACCCGCCTCTTCGATGATCTTCTTGCCCAGGGTGTGCACACCGGAGTCGAGGGCGGCGACGGTACCCGAACCCTCGGGCCGGCTCTGCGCCTTGTCGCTGAGTTCGACGAACAGCTCCTCGAAAGTCTTCACGATTCCTCATTTTTGCATGTCGCGATGCGCGCGAGACCGCCGGTCCATGCGTCGGCGACATCGTCGAGATCCAATCCGACCAGTGAGGTCCGGAACACCCGCAACCGGCCGGGTTCGACCGGCGCCGCGGACTCGACGACGAGCGTCGGACATCCCGCGGCCGACGCCGCCTGAGCACCGGTCGGCGAGTCCTCGACGGCCAGGCAGTCGGCCGTCGGAACCCCGAGGAGTTGCGCGGCGCGCAGGTAGGGGTCGGGCGCGGGTTTGCCCACCGCGACCTCGTCCCCGCAGACGGTGGCGGTGAAGCGTCCCCGCCCGATCGTCCCCAGCGCCACCTCGGTGAGCTCGCGGACCGTGTTGGTGACCAGGACCATCGGGATGCCCGCCCCGGCCACCAGGTCCAGCGCTTCCGGTGCGCCGGGACGCCATGGCAGATCCTCGGCGAACAGTTCGGCGACCCGGTCGAGGGTCCAGCGGCCGTCGGCGTCGGGGTTGCGCTCCGTGGCGGATAGACCGGCGGCGTCGTGGACCTTCGCGAGCGCATCGGGCAGCGAGTTGCCGAGGGTGGATTCGCGGAGTTGCGGCGACATGACGATGCCGTGCCGCTCGGCCAGGTCCGCCATCGCGACGTCCCAGATCGGTTCGGAGTCGAGCAGCGTGCCGTCCATGTCCCACAGCACGGCGGCGGGCAGCCGTGCACCCGACGGCGAGGTGGCAAACGTACTCGGCGACGAGGACGAGCTCAGGGCGGACGGGCTCGGGCGGGCGGTGTCTGTCACCCCTGCATCATCGCAACCCACTGCTCGGTGAGCTCGTCGGCGGGGTAGAACAGCTCGATCGTCAGTTCGTCGAGGGTGACGTCGCGCGGTGACCCGAAGGTGGTGAGCGTGCTGAAGAACGACAGCACCTGATCGCCGAGCTCGAGCTGGAACGGCACCAGCAACTCCGCCCGATCCCCGGGGGCGCCACGCCCGCGCGCGAGGCGCCCGTCCAGTGCCGCGACGGAGGGATACGACGACACCTCCCGCTCGAGGTCGGCGAGACGTCGGTCCCCGGTGATCCGGGTCATCCGGCGGAGCAGGTCGAGCAGGTAGGTCGCCCATTCGTCGAAGTTGTGCGTCATCCGCGCGAACCCCTCTGGATGCAGGGACACCCGGAACAGATTGACCGGAGCCGCCTGCAGCTCCCGCGGGAGCAGTTCGAGGAGCGCGACCGCGGTGTCGTTGGCCAGGACGACGTTCCACGTTCCGTCGAGCGCCATCCCCATGTTCGGGTTGTGGGCGTCGAGCAACCGCTGGACCGACGACCGGACGCGCGCCATGGCGTCGGCGTCGAGCGGCTCTTCGGTGTAGCGAGGCGCGTGCCCCGCCGCGAGGAGCAGCGAGTTGCGTTCTCGCAGAGGCACATCGAGGCGCTCGGAGAGTGCTTCGAGGAGTGCCGGACTCGGCCGCGACCGGCCGGTTTCGACGAAGCTGAGGTGGCGCGGTGAGACACCGACCTCGTAGGCGAGGTCCAGCTGGCTCAGCGAGCGACGAGACCGCCACTGCCGCAGCATGCTTCCCACCTCGACGGTCATGGGGTCATCGTAGGTCCCGACCGGCGCCGGGACGACTACCTCCGGGGTAACGGTCGGCCGGCGGTCAGGACCGCAGGCAGGACTCCATCAACTCCAGCGAGTGTCCGATGGTCCGGGCCAGGACCTCCTCGGGTTCGCCGTCGAACACCTCACGGGAGGCGCTGACCCGGCCGCGGTGATCCAACCCGAACCACACCGTTCCCGGTGCCGCCTCGTCCGGTTCGGGTCCGGCCTCGCCGGTCACCGCGACGACGAGGTCGGCGTCGAAGAGTCGGGCGGTCGTCGCGACCATCGCCCGCGCCGCCGTCTCGCTCACCACCGGTCCCTCGGGGACTTCGAGAAGACTGAACTTGACGTCCTTGTGGTAGGCGACGACGCCGCCGCGGAACCAGGTACCCGCGTTCGGCGCCTTGCTCAGTTCCGTCGCCAGGTTTCCACCGGTCAGCGATTCCGCGACCGCAATCCGTACTCCGGCCTCCATCGCGGCGTCCGCCACGCGCCGGCAGGTCTCCGAGAAATCACTCACGTCCGACATCTGTTGCTCCCTTCGCGTTCGCATCGACCATCGCTGTTCCTTAACCATTCAGGCGCTGCCTGAAACGACTACCTGGTGGGTAGTGGTGCCGGCGGCATCGGGCTGAGAGGTTGGGGACATGATCCGCATCGAGAACGACCCGGTTCGCGCACTGCACACGACGGTGCTGGTCTCGCCGGCGATGGGAGTGCCGGCGCGTGTGTACCGGCGCCTCACGGAGGTGCTGACGACCCGCGGCTTCGACGTCAGGGTCGTTCCGCGTCGAGGATTCGACGAGGGTGGCGTGGCGCCGTCGCGACGCACGGACTGGTCCTACGCAGACGAGGCGGCCGATCTGGCCGACGGCGTCGCCGCGGCCAGGGCCGCCACACCGGGGACCGGGGTCCTGGTCATCGGTCACAGTCTGGGCGCGCAACTGGCCGCGATGGTGGCGACGCGGGGTGAGCACGCCCCCGACGGGATCGTCGCCATCGGCGCGTCGATTCCGCACTTCCGTCACTATGGCGTGCGCGGTGTCCCGTTGGCCGTACTGGCCGCGGCGGTCTTCCCGGTCTCGGCGGTTGCCGGGCGCTGGCCCCGACGCGGCTTCGGCGGCCCGACACCGCGCACGCTGATGCGGGAGTGGGCACGGATGGTTCTGACCGGGCGGGCACCGTTCCCCCTCGACGGCCGGATCTCGGTGCCGACGTTGTCGATCCGGTTGCACGACGACGAGATCGTGTCCGGCCGCGCCGCGAACGCGTACGACGCCGCGTTCGATGGGGAGACGATGTCGCGATGGTGTCACCGGGCCGCCGACGGTCCTACCGGGGGCGTTGCCACGCATATCGGGTGGACACGAACCCCGGACGGGATCGCCGAGTGCGTCGCCGGATGGTGGGGATCTCAGTCCGTCCAGGTGCCAGACGGGGACTCGAAACCATCGTGCGTGCGCGCTGCGGTTCGTTCTGCCCACGCGCCGGTCGCCGAGTAGGCGAGAACCGCGACGGTCACCCCGCAGAACGTCACCACCACCCAGAACGGACGCGCGGTGGCGGCCAGATCGTCGGCCACGGCTCCAGCCATTCCGGAGAACGCGATGGCCCCCGACACCGCCACCCCCAGCGCGGTACCGACCTGACGACCGGTGGAGGCCATCGCGGCGGCGAGCCCGGCCTGGGTGCGCGGGATGCCCGAGACCGCGGAATTGGTGATGGGCGCATTGACCAGTCCGAAACCGATACCGAACACCAGATAGGCCGCGCCGAGGTAGGCGAGAGCGGTGCCGGGGCCGACGGCGAGCAACAGCAGCCCACCGGCCGCCAGCCCGAGTCCACCCGCGAGCAGCGGCATCCTCGTCCCGCGCGTGGCCACGAGGCGACCCGAGATCGGTGCGCAACATGCGGAGGCGGCCGCCATCGGCAACAACATCAGACCTGCCCCGAGCGGAGTCAACCCGCGTACTTCCTGAAGGTAGAGGGTGTTGAGAAAGAGGAAGCCGCCGGTGGCCGCGAATGCGATCACCGCGCAGACAACCGCGACGGTGAACGGCGCACTGGCGAAGAATCGCGGATCCACCAGCGGCTCGTCGCGTCGGGACTCGTACCAGACGACGATCAGCGACGACGACGCGGCGATCGCGAAACAACCGACGATGACGGGCGATGCCCAGCCCAGGACGTGCCCTTCGATGATCCCGAACGTCAGGGTGGCCAGCAGCAAGAAGATCAGCAATTGACCCACCACGTCGGTCCGTCGACCGTGCGGCGCCCTCGATTCGGGGACGTAGCGCACGCTCAGGACGACGGCGAGAATGCAGATCGGGACGTTGAGCACGAAGATCGACTGCCACCCCAGGCCGGACACCAACGCACCGCCGACGACCGGGCCGAACGCCAGGCTCGCCCCGAAGGCGCTCCCCCACAACCCGATCGCGCGGGCCCGCGCCTGCGGATCGGTGAACACGGTGGTGACGATCGACAAGGCCACCGGGTTCAGCATCGATCCGCCGACCGCCTGGACGGCCCGAGCCCCGATGAGCACCTCCGGCGTCGGCGACAACGCGCAGAGCACGGATCCGGTTCCGAAGACCACGACGCCGACGTGGAAGATGCGTCTGCGTCCCAGTCGGTCGCCGGTGGTGCCGCCGAGAATCAGCAGGCTCGCGACGACCAGCGTGTAGGAGTCGACCACCCACTGCAGCTGCGACGGGGCGGCGCCGAGATCGGCGCCGATCGACGGCAACGCCACGTTCACCGCGGAGATGTCGAGACCGACGAGAAACATGCTCAGACAGCAGACGACCAGGATGACGCGTCGCCGCCCGGTCGTGGACATGGGGTCAATCTAGAACGATCCCCACGGCGCAGGCGGCACCTCGTCGAGGATCATCCGTACTCGCCGGGAACGACACCCGCGACCCGTACGGATCGTCGTAGTCTGAGCACGCGCGCCACCGTCGAGAAGGAAGCCGAGGCCCCATGTCGAAGATCCTGGTGTTCGGACACCGCAACCCCGACACCGATGCCATCGGGGCCGCGATCGGCCTCGCCCATCTCGAAGCCGCGTTGGGCAGCGACGTCGAGGCGGTGGCCCTGGGTCACCCGAGTCTCGAAACAGCCTTCGCGCTCGATCATTTCGGCCTCGACGCGCCACGGGTGATCGAGACCGCCGCGCCGTCGGACGTGATGCTCGTCGACCACAACGAACGCCAGCAGAGCGTCGCCGACGTCACCGACGTCACCGTGCTGAAGGTCATCGACCACCATCGGGTCGCCAACTTCGAGACCGCGGCACCGCTGTATGTCCGTATCGAGCCGGTCGGCTGCACGTGCACGATCCTCACCCGGATGTACGCCGAGAACGGAGTCGAGATCCCCCGACCGGAGGCCGGCATCATGCTGTCGGCGATCATCTCCGACACCCTGCTGTTCAACTCCCCCACCTGCACCGACGCCGACCGGGCGGCCGCCGCGGAACTCGCCGCGATCGCCGGCGTCGACGTCGACGAGTACGGCGACGCACTGCTCCGCGCGGGCACCGCGCTCGGTGACGAACCGGCGTCGGCGATCATCCGCCGGGATTCCAAGAGCTTCGCGATGGGACCCAAGACGGTCCGGGTCTCGCAGCTCACGACGGTCGACTCCGCCGAGGTCCTCGACCGCCGCGACGAGTTCTTCGCCGCGATG
This sequence comes from Gordonia sp. NPDC058843, assembly GCF_042743165.1. Lineage (NCBI taxonomy): Bacteria > Bacillati > Actinomycetota > Actinomycetes > Mycobacteriales > Gordoniaceae > Gordonia > Gordonia sp. NPDC058843. Next base: position 108,757 of record NZ_JBHYNC010000003.1, on the reverse strand, counting down.
ACCGCCGAGAAGGATGCCGCCGGTTACGACCTCTACCTACTCCTGATCACCGACGTCATCGCCTGCGACTCCGACCTGCTCGTGGTCGGTGAACCCGCCGCGGCCGTCGAGCAGGCGCTGGGTGTCACCGTCGTCGACGGTCATGCCTTCGGGAAGGGCGTCGTGTCGCGCAAGAAGCAGATCGTGCCGCAACTGACCGAGGTGCTGGACGGCTAGTCCCGGTCGGCTCACGCTGCGGCATCCGCGGGCCACCGCCTAGCTGCCGACGCCCCGGCCATGCCGGCCCGCGCCCCCGGCGAATCTGGTTGCGCCGGCGATGGTGTCGGTCGCCAGCGAGACCATGCCGTGCTGCAATTCGTTGGCGATCGCCGCATCGGCGTCCAAGCCGCCCTGCTCGAGAACGGACAACCGGTCCTCGCGCAGGCACGTCTGGGGAAACGCCGCGATCTCGGTGGCCAGCGCGATCGCCGCGTCCAGCGCCGTCCCGGACGGTACGACGCGATTGACGAGGCCGATCGACAGCGCCTCGGCGGCCGGTACCGCCCGGCCGGTCAGTACGAGATCCATCGCCCGACTCTCACCGATCAGGCGCGGGAGACGAACGGTACCGCCGTCGATCAGCGGAACTCCCCACCGACGGCAGAAGACGCCGAAGACGGCGTCGTCGTCGGCCACGCGCAGATCTGCCCACAGGGCCAGTTCGAGACCGCCCGCCACGGCGTGCCCGGAGATCGCCGCGATCACCGGTTTGGACAATGTCATCCGCGTCGGACCCATCGGTCCGTCGCCGTCGGGCGCCACGCGGTTCGGCTCGCCGTCCGAGATCGCCTTGAGATCGGCTCCGGCACAGAACGTCCCACCCTCGCCGTAGAGCACCGCGACCGACAGCGAATCGTCGGCATCGAACCGGCGGAACGCATCCGCCAGCGCGTCGGCCGTCGCCCGGTCGACGGCGTTACGCCGATCGGGCCGGTCGATCCCGATGATCCGCACCGGCCCTTCGGTCCGCTCGAGAACCGTCATCAGCGTCCCCCGCCCCCTGGATCAGGTGTTGACGTACTCAGGTGTTGAAGTACTCAGGTGTTGAAGTACTTGGCCTCGGGGTGGTGCAGCACGAACGCGTCGGTCGACTGCTCGGGATGCAGCTGCAACTCCTCGGACAGTACGACGCCGATCCGCCCGGGCTCGAGCAACTCGATCATCTTGGCCCGGTCCTCGAGGTCGGGGCAGGCTCCGTAGCCGAACGAGAAACGCGCACCGCGGTATTCGAGGTCGAAGAAGCCCTGGGCATTCTCCGGGTCCTCGCTGTCCATCGTCCGGTCGCCGAACGCCAGCTCGCTGCGCACCCGCTGATGCCAGTACTCGGCAAGGGCCTCCGTGAGCTGGACGCCGATGCCGTGCACCTCGAGGTAGTCGCGGTAGGCGTCCTCGGCGAACAGCTTGTTGGCGAAGTCGGCGATCGGCTGCCCCATCGTGACGAGCTGGAACGGCAGCACGTCGACCTTGCCCGCCGCCCTCGCGTCTTCGCGGGACCGGATGAAGTCCGCGATGCAGAGGAACCGCGACCGCTGCTGACGCGGGAAGGTGAAACTGAACCGCACCGGCGCATCCGGGTCGGGTTCGGTCAGCACATGGACGGTGTCGCCGTCGCTGACCGCCGGGTAGTAGCCGTAGACGACCGCGGCGTGCTGCAGGATGTTCTCGGTCGAGAGGCGATCGATCCAGTACCGCAGGCGCGGACGCCCCTCGGTGTCCACGAGCTCCTCGTACGACGGCCCGTCGCCCCCGCGGGCGCCGCGAAGACCCCACTGGCCCAGGAACAACGCGCGCTCGTCGAGAAGCTGCATGTAGTCCGCGATCGGGATGCCCTTGACGATTCGCGAACCCCAGAACGGTGGCGTCGGGATCTCGTTGTCGGCGGCCACATCCGAGCGTGCCGGCACCTCGATGGGTTCCTCGGCGGCCTTGCGCTTCGCGGCGATGCGCTTCGACCGGTCGTGCCGGGCCTTGCGTTCGGCTGTCTTCTCCGCCGCGGCCTTCGCCTCGGCGCTGTCCGGGTCGGGTCCCCCGCCGCGCTTGGTCGCCATGATGTCGTCCATCAGGCGCAGACCCTCGAAAGCGTCACGCGCATAGTGCACGTCACCCTCGTAGGTCTCCGAGAGATCGTTCTCGACGTACGAGCGGGTGAGCGCCGCGCCGCCGAGGAGAACCGGATACTGGTCGGCGAGACCGCGGGAGTTGATCTCCTGGAGGTTCTCCTTCATCACCACGGTCGACTTCACCAGCAGCCCGGACATGCCGATGACATCGGCCCGCTTGTCCGCGGCGACGTCGAGGATGGTCGCGATCGGTTGCTTGATGCCGATGTTGACGACCTCGTAGCCGTTGTTGGACAGGATGATGTCGACCAGGTTCTTGCCGATGTCGTGCACATCGCCCTTGACGGTGGCGAGCACGATGCGGCCCTTGCCGTCCTCCCCGGTGGCCTCCATGTGCGGTTCGAGATGTGCCACCGCGGTTTTCATGACCTCGGCGGACTGCAGCACGAACGGCAGCTGCATCTGACCCGAGCCGAAGAGCTCGCCGACGGTCTTCATCCCCGACAGCAAGGTGTCGTTGATGATCGACAGCGGCGGCACCTGGGTCATCGCCTCGTCGAGATCGTCGGTGAGCCCGTTGCGCTCGCCGTCGACGATGCGGCGCTCCAGCCGCTCGAACAGCGGGAGCTTCGCGAGTTCCTGCGCACGCGACTCGCGGGCCGACGCGGCCGACACACCCTCGAACAGCTGCATCAGCTTCTGCAGGGGGTCATACCCCTCGCGGCGCCGGTCGTAGACCAGGTCGAGTGCGACCTCGCGATGCTCCTCGGGGATCCGGGCCATCGGCAGGATCTTCGACGCGTGGACGATCGCGGTGTCGAGACCCGCCTGCACGCACTCGTGCAGGAACACCGAGTTGAGCACCTGTCGCGCAGCGGGATTGAGGCCGAACGAGATGTTCGAGATGCCCAACGTGAAGTGCACGTCGGGATGGGCCTCGTGCAGCCTGCGGATGGCCTCGATGGTCTCGATGCCGTCGCGCCGGACCTCTTCCTGACCGGTCGAGATCGGGAAGGTCAGGGTGTCGAGGATGATGTCCTCCTCGGCCAGGCCCCAGTTGCCGGTGATGTCGGCGATCAGACGCTCGGCGACCCGGACCTTCCAGTCCGCGGTGCGCGCCTGTCCCTCCTCGTCGATGGTGAGGGCGACCACCGCAGCCCCGTGCTCGACGACCAGTTGCATCATCTTGGTGAACCGCGAGTCGGGTCCGTCGCCGTCCTCGTAGTTCACCGAGTTCACCGCACAACGCCCGCCCAACGATTCCAGGCCGGCGCGGATGACCTCCGGCTCGGTGGAGTCGAGCATGATCGGCAGCGTCGACGACGTCGCGAACCGGGTGGCGAGGGCCGTCATGTCGGTGGCGCCGTCGCGGCCGACGTAGTCGACGTTGAGGTCGAGCATGTGGGCGCCGTCGCGGGTCTGGTCCTTCGCGATGTCGAGGCACTTCTGGTAGTCCTCGGCGATCATGGCCTCGCGGAACGCCTTGGAGCCGTTGGTGTTCGTCCGCTCACCGATGACCAGGAAGCTGGCGTCCTGATCGAAGGGCACCGCCGAGTAGAGCGACGACGTCTCCGACTCGTGCTCGGGGGCACGGGTCGCCGGGGTCACCTCGGCGACCGCGGCAGCGACCTGCCGGATGTGTTCGGGGGTCGTGCCGCAGCAGCCGCCGACGAACTCCAGTCCGAATTCGCCGACGAACTGCGCCATGGCCTGCGCGAGCTCCTCAGGCGTCAGCGGGTACTCGGCACCGTTGGCGCCCAGCACCGGCAGACCGGCGTTCGGCATCACCGACACCGGAATACGGGCGTGCTTGGACAGATACCGCAGATGCTCGCTCATCTCCGCGGGACCGGTGGCGCAGTTCAGGCCGATGAGGTCGATGCCGAGCGGTTCCAGCGCGGTCAGTGCGGCACCGATCTCCGACCCGAGGAGCATCGTGCCGGTCGTCTCGACCGTGACATGGGAGATGATCGGGATCTTCCGACCCACCCGCTCCATCGCACGATGAGCGGCCACCACAGCCGATTTGACCTGCAACAGATCCTGGGAGGTCTCGATCAGGACCGCGTCGGCACCGCCCTCGAGCATGCCGATGACACATTCGAGGTAGGCGTCGCGGATAGCCGCATAGGTGGTGTGGCCCAGGCTGGGCAGCTTGGTCCCCGGTCCGATCGACCCGAGCACGAACCGGGCGGTGCCGTCAGCCGAGGGACCCATCTCGTCGGCGACGCCGCGCGCGATCGCCGTGCCCTTGTACGACAGCTCCCGAATCCGGTCCGCGATGTCGTAATCGCCCAGATTCGAGAGGTTGCAGCCGAATGTATTGGTCTCCACGGCATCGGCGCCGGCCTCGAAGTAGGCACGATGGATGCCCTCGAGGACGTCGGGCCGCGTGTCGTTGAGGATCTCGTTGCAACCCTCGAGGCCACGGAAGTCGTCGAGTGTCAGATCCGCGGCCTGCAGCATCGTGCCCATCGCCCCGTCGCCGATCAGCACCCGACGCGACATCGACGACATGAAAGTCGTGTCGAAATCGCGACGATCGGTTCCGGAGAAATCAGGGGACATGGTTGACAGCGTAGTTCGCCCTCTCTGCGTGTTCGGTCGTAGGCTGGATCGGTGAACGCTGAGCAGACGTCGAACCTTCCCCAGCTGCGCAGACCCATTCTGCTCGCGGCCTTCGAGGGGTGGAACGACGCCGGGGACGCCGCCAGCAGCGCGGTCGAGCACCTGGCACTCGAATGGGACGCCCGACCCCTCGTCGACATCGACTCCGATGAATACTACGACTTCCAGGTCAATCGCCCCACCGTGAATCAGATCGACGGTGTCACCCGTCGGATCGACTGGCCGACGACGTCCATCTCGTACTGCAGTCCGCGCGGCGCCGACCGCGACATCGTGCTGGTCCGCGGGATCGAACCGAACATGCGGTGGCGCTCGTTCTGCGCCGAGATCGTCGACCTCGCGCAGGAGCTCGGGGTCGAGACCACGGTGATGCTGGGCGCATTGCTCGCCGACACCCCGCACACCCGCCCGGTGCCGGTGACCGGCGCGGCCTACAGCAGCGAGTCCGCGGCCCGGTACAACCTCGCGGAGAGCCGCTACGAGGGGCCGACCGGCATCACCGGCGTCCTCCAGGACCTCTTCGTCCAGGCGGGCCTGCCGGCGGTGTCCTTCTGGGCGGCGGTCCCCCACTATGTGTCCACGCCGCCGAACCCGAAGGCGACGGTGGCACTGCTGACCCGGGTCGAGGAGGTCCTCGACATCGAGGTGCCGCTCGGCACCCTCCCCGAACAGGCGGAGGAATGGGAACGTGCGGTCACCGAGATGACCGAGGACGACGAGGAGATCGCCGACTACGTACGCGGGCTCGAGGAACGCGGCGACGCCGAGGTCGATCCCGACGAGGTGATGGCGAAGATCGACGGCGACGCGCTCGCCGCCGAGTTCGAGCGCTACCTCAAGCGCCGCGGGCAGGGTCCGTTCGGGTCCTGATCCGCCGGTAGCTCAGCCGATCTGCTCGATCGACACCACCGGAGTCGTGATCCGCCAGGTGCGGACGTCGGGATCATCGGCGGCGCGTACCCAGAACTGCGCGGACTCACCCAGGCGACACGACTTCACCCCGAGCAGCGGGATGTCCTCGGAATCACGCCGGAGTCTGCTGACCGTCCAGTCCTCGGTGTCGGTTCCTCCGACCCCCGGGGCCCGGAGGAGAGTCATCTCGCCGAAGTCCAGCAGGTACGTCGACGTCCGGGTGACGACGGTGTACACCCCGGCGTCGGTCTCGGGTCGGATCTCTTGCACGCGCGCCACGACAGCACTCTACCCAGACGCCCGCGAACCGACATCTCGGTGTCGGGACACCACTTCTCAGGCGTCGGGGACCAGCGCGATCCCGAGCAGGGCGTCGACCGCGGCCGCGAGCTCGGCGGGCGCCGTCATCGACGAGCCGATGCCGTTACGCACGCCGGAACACCAACTGTCCACTGCTGCAAGTGCTTTCGGTGTGTCGAGGTCGTCGGCCAGGTGCTGGCGGATTCGTGCGATGACCGGTTCGGCATCGGGGCCGGCGCTCGCGCCGAGCGCCGAACGCCAGCGGGAAAGTCGTTCGACGGCGGTGTCGAGGACCTCCGGGGTCCACATCCGGTCACCGCGGTAATGGTCGGCGAGCAGCGCGAGGCGGATCGCCGACGGGTCCACGCCGTCGCGACGCAGGACCGAGACGAACACGAGGTTGCCGCGGCTCTTGGACATCTTCTCGCCGTCGAGGCCGACCATTCCGGTGTGCACGTAGTGCCGGGCGAACCGGCGCGAACCGGTGAGCGCCTCGCCGTGTGCCGCCGAGTACTCGTGGTGCGGATAGATGAGATCGTTGCCGCCGCCCTGGATGTCGAACTCGATCCCGAGCCGGTTCAACGCGATCGCCGAACACTCGATGTGCCAACCGGGCCGGCCCGGACCGAACGGCGATTCCCACGACGGTTCGCCGGAACGTTCGGCACGCCACAGGAGCGCGTCGAGCGGATCGCGTTTGCCGGGCCGATCGGGGTCACCGCCACGCTCGGCGAAGAACCGCGCCATGGTCTCGCGGTCGTAGCCCGACTCGTAACCGAACTGCTCGGTGGCGTCGGTGCGGAAGTACACATCCGGGAACTCGGCGTCGTCGACGGTGTAGGCGGCACCGGAGGCGAGCAGCTTGTCGACGACCTCGACGACCTCGTCGACCGACTCGACCGCACCGATGTAGTCGCGCGGCGGCAGGACGCGCAGGGCGGTCATGTCGTCACGGAACAGCTGCGTCTCCCGCGCCCCGAGGTCTCGCCAGTCCACGCCGTCGCGGTCGGCTCGCTCGAACAGCGGGTCGTCGACGTCGGTCACGTTCTGGACGTAGTGGACCTCGTGGCCCTGGTCCCGCAGCACCCGGTTGACCTGATCGAAGGTCACGTAGGTGGCGGCATGCCCCAGGTGCGTGGCGTCGTAGGGCGTGATGCCGCAGACGTACATGGTCGCGGTGGCGCCGGGGGCGACGGGACGGACCGCACGGTCGGCGGTGTCGTACAGACGGAGGGCGGGTCCGCTACCCGGTACGACGGGGAGTTCGAGGTCGGGCCAGGACTGCATGCGTCCACTGTATTGCCCACGGGGGGTGTACCGATCTGGGGGGCGAACTGTTCACTCCCCTCGTGCCGAGCGGCACACGCCACTCAGAACGGCGGCCACGGAATCGGCCGATGCCCCGGCGGATGCGGCATGGTCGCGCTCTCGGCGACCACGATCGCCCGGATCGCGAGCGATTCGATCTCGTCGGGCGTGATGTGCTCGGCGAGCTGCGCTCGCAGCGCCGAACCGTCTGTCTCCAGGCGGTCGGCGAGCTCGGCGACGTCGGCCACGAGGTGGCCGGGCACCGGCTCCCCCGCCCAGCCCCACAGCACCGTGCGCAGCTTGTCTTCGTCGTGCAGGCAGATGCCGTGATCGATTCCGTACACGACTCCGTCGAGACCCTCGAGCACATGCCCGCCCTTGCGGTCGGCGTTGTTGAGGATGACGTCGAGCACCGACATCCGCTGGAGACGCGGGTCGTCGGCGTGGACCAGGACGACCGGGTCGCCGTACGGGTCGTAGGCCTGCAGGACCGCGAGATACCCGGCGGGTACGGCACGCACCGGGCACAGGTCGACGAGGTCGACCCGCGGTTCGGTCTCCGGGATCGGGTGATCGGTGTTGTCGGGTGTCTCGACCCAGCGCTGCACCATTCCGGGCCCGAGCGGTCCGTCGCGGTGCACCGTCGTCGGGATCGTGTCCCACCCGAGCGCCTCGGAGATCAGGTAGGACGCCACCTCTCGTCCGGCGAGAGTGCCGTCGGGAAAGTCCCACAGCGGGACCTCGCCGCGCACGGGCTTGTAGACACACCGCACCGAGGTCTCCGCGTCGAGGATCGCATCGCACACCAGCGTCGCGTTGCTCGCCGACGGGATCCGGCCGAGGATCGTGAGTTCGCCTTCGCGGAGGACGTGGTCGGCCGCGGGCTCGTCAGTCACGCGCGGAGGGGCCGGGCTCACCGGGCTCGTCGGGGTCGTCCGGCTCGCCCGCGTCCCCTGCCTGCCCGAAGGTGTCCTCGTCGGCCGACAGGCCCGGGTCGTTCTGTGCGGCAAGGCTGTTGAAGACATCGGGGTCGATGAAGTCGAGGGACTTGCTCAGCTCGGCATCCCGTTTGTAGCCGTTGGTCCGGATGCACAGGTGACCTTCGGGATCGAGCGGTTCGCTGCACAGCGGGCACGGCTGCCGCCCCGCGGAGATCACCTTCGACGACCGCGCGGCGAACTCGCGGGCGGCCGCGGTCGTCAGGAAGACGCGCACCGCGTCCGGGCCCTCGTCGGTGTCGTCGAGGACGACGGATTCGTCGAACTCCCCCTCGGTGATGGCGAGCAACTCGACCACCACCGCCTCGGACTCCGCGTCCCAGCCCAGACCCATCGTGCCGACCCGGAACTCGGCGTCCACCGGCATCACCAGCGGACTCAGATCGCCGACCCGGTCGGTCTCCGGCGGGATCGGGGTGCCGAAGCGTCGGTGGATCTCGTCGAGCAGCGCACCGATCCGGTCCGCGAGGATCTGCACCTGCTGCTTTTCCAGCATCACGCTGATGATGCGGGCCTCGTGGACCGCCTGGAGGTAGAACGTACGGTCACCGGGCTGCCCGATCGTGCCCGCCACGAAGCGGTCCGGGCTCCGGAACACATGGATGGCTCGAGACATCACACCTCCTTCGTCGTCTGGTTCATTATCCCGATGTCGCCGGGATCGTCGCGGCCCCGTGGGCAGTCGGGGTGACATCCGCCCCGGTGTCGCCGCCGACGACCGCGTCGTCGGACGGATGGTGCCCGTCCCCGGCCGGCGGCGGGGGCTTCGGTATGGACAGCGTCTCGGTGGTGTTCACCGTGTGCACGTACGGGCGAGACGGGGAGTACCGGATCACGCTGATCGACGCCGGTTCGACGACGATGCGCTGGAAGGCGTCCAGGTGCGTGCCCATCGCGTCGGCGATGACCGACTTGATCACGTCCCCGTGGGAGCACGCGATCCACACCCCGGAACCGTCGGGACCGCCGTGGACGCGGTCCAGTTCACGGATCGCACGCACGGCTCGTGCCTGAACATCGGCCAGACCCTCGCCGTCGGGGAAGACTGCGGCCGACGGCTGCTGCTGCACGACCTTCCACAACGGTTCGGTCAACAGTTCCGAGATCGGACGTCCGGTCCACCCGCCGTAGTCGACCTCGACGAGATCGTCGACGACTATCTCGGGCGGGGCCTGCCCGTCGGTGCCCAGCGCGGCCAAAAGCGGCGCAACGGTCTCGGCGCACCGGTCGAGCGGCGATCGCGCCACCGCGCGAATGGACCCGAGATGGTCGCCGAGACGGCGAACCAGATCGTCGGCCTGGGCGCGCCCGCGGTCGTCGAGGTGGACGCCGGCGCTGCGACCGGCGAGCACCCCCGAGGTGTTCGCCGTCGAACGGCCGTGCCGGAGAAGGATCACGGTCATCCCACAACCATAGGCACCGGCCGCGCGGCGCCGCACGGCACGACCACCCGGCACACCGGGTGACGCGTCAGGTCGCCGAGATCACGCCGGTCGACAGCAGCCCTATCAGCGTGACGCCCAGCACGACGCGGTAGGCGCCGAACCAGTTCATCGAATGCGCGCTGACGAACTTCAGCAGCCACGCGATCGCGGCATAACCGACGACGAACGCCACCAGCGTCGCCGCGAGCAGCTGTGGCCCGCTCGCCTGCATGCCCTCACCGCTGGGGTTGAAGGCGTCGGGGAGGCTGAACAGGCCGGACGCGGTGACGGCCGGGATGGCCAGCAGGAACGAGAAGCGGAACGCGGCTTCACGTTCGAGGCCGAGGAACAGGCCCGCACTCGCGGTGGCGCCGGAGCGCGACACCCCCGGGATCAGTGCGAGACACTGGGCACCGCCCATCACGAGACCGTCGCGCAATGTCAGTTGGTCGAGGGAGCGCTGCTTCTGTCCGTACCGTTCGGCGAGCCAGAACACCCCGGCGAACAGGATCAGCATGATCGCGACGAGCCACAGGTTGCGGCCGGTGGTGCGGATCTCGTCCTTGAACAGGTAACCGATCAGGCCGATCGGGATGGTCGCGAAGATCACATACCAGCCGATCCGGTAGTCGAGGTTGCGTTCGTCGGCATGGCGCAGCCCGCGGAACCACGCGGTGATGATGCGGACGATGTCGCGGGCGAAGAACACGAGTACCGCGGCCTCGGTACCGAGCTGGGTGACCGCGGTGAAGGACGCGCCGGCGTCCTCGCCGAACATGAGCTCGGAGGCGATCCGGAGATGTCCCGAGGACGAGATCGGCAGGAACTCGGTGAGGCCCTGCAACGCCCCGAGGACGATCGACTGGGTCCACGTCATGGTGTCGGTCACGGCGCCCGATGCTACTTGGGACCGCGGCACTCGACCGACCGGCGACACGCGCCGACCCACCTGGGTGTCTCACGGAAGCGGTCACGCAAGATGGGGACATGTCCTCCCCGCGACCATCACATCCCTCTCACCGGTCCCGTACGGGCATGTCGCAGTTGCGGGGTCCGGTCGGCGCCGCGGCTGCACTGGTGATCGGTGTGGGCATGATCACCGCCTGCGGATCCGACGACGGCACGCCCGACGTGCCGACCGTGACACCGGCGACCGCGCCCGAGGCGCCGGCGACTCCGCCGTCGACTCCCGCGGGCACGGTCGTTCCCGCGCCCGTCGATGCACGCGGGCTCGCGACGTCCGGTGACAGCGTCGGAGTCCTCTCCGCCGACGGCAACCAGATCCTTCGATACGACGCCGAGACGGTGACCGCGCCGCCGCAGACGATCGCCGTACCCGGACTCACCGCCCTGGCTGCGGGCGCCGACGGCGGGTATGTCGGCGCGGGCCCGGGCGTGCTCGTCGACGTCGATGCCGAAGGCCGGGTCCGGACCGGTGAACTCGATTCCGACCAGCCGACCGCGGTGACCCGGACCACGACCGGGTTCACGGTCGTCGGCACGGAGGACGGCCGAGTACTCGTGTACGACAACGATTTCACGAAGAAGCACGACCTCGATCGCTTCGTGCGGGTCGACTCGCTCACGGCCGCACCCGAATCCGCCGAGGGACTCGGCGGTCAGGTCGTCGTGCTGGATCGCGCGCAGTCCTCGGTGACCCCCGTCGACCCCGAGTCCGGCGACCTGGGTCCGGCGCTGCGTGCGGGCAACGGGGCGACCAACTCGACCGTGGACGAGTTCGGGCGCGTTCTGGTGGCCAACACCAGGGACGGCGAGATCCTCGGATTCTTCGGATCACCGCTGGTGATGCGGTTTCGCTACCCGGTGGCGGATGGACCGTACGCCGTAGACTACGACGACACCAGGGACCGGCTCTGGGTGTCGACGACCGGCAACAACGAGGTGGTGGCGTATGACCTGGCAGACGGTGAACCCACGGAGATCCAGCGGTTCGCCTCGGTCGTGCAGCCCGACCGGATCGCCGTCGACGCGTCGGGCACCGTCTACGTGCTCTCCGCACGCGATGGCGGACTCCAGGTGGTCCCCGACGGGCGGGCCGGATGAACTCTGACCGTTCGGCAGGCCGTCCGGCACCAACCTCTTCCCGGAACGGCTCCCGCTATCCGGACGGGTGGGAGGTCACCTCCGAGGACGTCGAGTGCGTTCTGCTGCGCCTGCCGCCCGACGTGACCCGCGTGACCGCCTCGATGCGGTTGGCCCTCGAGGCCGAGTTCGGCGGCTGGGAACTGTCCCGGGTGCGGCTCTACTCCGACGGCACCCGAAAAGTGCTGTTGAAGCGGCGCCGACCCCCGCGTGGATCCCGCGGGCCCCGCACCCACGACTCGACCGCCGATCAGTCCCCTGACCACAACGGCCACGATCCCCGGAGCGCGCGCGCATGCTGATGTCCCGCCGAACCACCCGAGTACTCCCCGTGCTCAACCGGTGGTGCTATCCCCCGCTGCGCTCGATCATGTTCCGCGTCGACCCAGAGCGGATCCACCACATCGTGTTCTCGGTGCTGCGTGTGGTCGGCAGCTTCCCGCCGCTGGCGTTTCTGACGGCCAAGCTGCTGGCCCAGCACGACCCGGTGCTGCGTACCCGGGTCTTCGGTGTCGACTTCCCCGCCCCGGTCGGTCTGGCGGCCGGATTCGACAAGACCGCAGGCGCGGTCAACACCTGGGGCCAGATCGGGTTCGGTTTCGCCGAAGTCGGCACCATCACCGGTCAGGGGCAGCCCGGCAACCCGACCCCTCGGCTGTTCCGGCTGCCCGCCGACCGCGCGCTCATCAATCGGATGGGGTTCAACAATCCGGGCGCGGAGGTGGCCGCGCAGCACCTGACCGGGGTCCGCCGCGGACCGGTGTCGATACCGATCGGCGCCAACATCGGCAAGACCAAGGTCGTTCCCGTCGACGACGCGATCGAGGACTACCGGCGCTCGGCGGAGCTGCTGGGACCTCTCTCGGATTTCGTCGTCGTCAACGTCAGCTCGCCGAACACCCCGGGGCTGCGTGATCTGCAGGCCGTGGACTCACTGCGGCCCATCCTGACCGCGGTGCTCGCCGCGGTGCACGTCCCGGTGCTGGTCAAGATCGCGCCCGATCTCGTCGACGACGACGTCGACGCCGTGGCGGACCTGGCCGTGGAACTCGGTCTCGCCGGGATCGTCGCGACCAACACCACGATCGGCCGGGAGGGTCTCCGGACCCCGCCTGCGGAGATTCAGGAGATCGGTGCGGGTGGACTGTCCGGACCTCCGGTCGCGGCTCGTTCACTGACCGTGCTGCGTCGCCTCCACAACCGCGTCGGCGGGCAGATCGCACTCGTGAGCGTGGGCGGCATCGAGACCGTCGACCAGGCGTGGGACCGGATCTGCGCCGGCGCCGACCTGCTACAGGTCTACACCGGCTTCATCTACGGAGGCCCGGTGTGGCTCAACGAGATCCATGCCGGCCTCGCGCAGCGGGCCCGGGCCGGTGGCTTCGCCTCTATCTCCGACGCCGTCGGTTGCTCGGCCCGCACCCAGCCCTGATCCGGAAGATCAGCAAACCCGCGGGCCCGCTCTGCTCCCAAATCCGAAAGAAGCGACCCACTCTTGCTCCCTGAGGAGCGCCCGGAGCCTGCGGAGGGCGCGTCACGAAGGGGCCGACAGCTCACACGTTCTCGGCTGCCTGTTCGTGGGTGCCGATGAGGATCGCGCGTGCGATCGCGTGGGAGAACAGGTTGAAGCCGAGGTAGGCCGGGGTCGCGTTCTCCGGTAGCCCGAGGGACTCGGTGTCGACGGCGTGCACGACGACGAAGTAGCGGTGGGGGCCGTGTCCAGGCGGCGGCGCGGCGCCGATGTAGCGGCGCAGGGAGGCGTCGTTGGTGAGGGTGACCGCGCCCTCGGGCAGTCCGGACCCGTCCTCGTCACCGGCCCCTTCGGGCAGGCTCGTGACCGAGACGGGAATGTCGGCGACGGCCCAGTGCCAGAACCCGGCAGCGGTGGGGGCGTCGGGGTCATACACCGTGACGGCGAAACTCTTCGTCTCGGCGGGGAACCCGGACCAGCTCAACTGCGGGGAGAGGTCTTCACCACCCGCGCCCATGATCCCGCTGACCTGCCCGTTGGCCAGCGCGGCCCCGTCGGTGAGACTCTCCGAGGTCAGCGTGAAGCCGGGCAGACTCGGTAGCGGGGAGTACGGGTCGAATGACGACATGTGTTCCTCTTTCTCACGTTTCGCGCGTCGGATGCGTTCGGTGCCCTTCACCGACCGGTTCCACCGAGTCGGCCGAAGGCCGTGCCGCCCACTCTAGGTGAGGGTTCAGCTGTGCCGCAGAAAGTGCTCGAACACCTTGGTGCCGAACAGAACCGAGTCGACGGGTACTCGCTCGTCGACGCCGTGGAACAGCGCGGCGAAGTCCAGTTCGGGCGGTAGCTGCAGCGGCGCGAACCCGAAGCACCGGATGCCCAGCTTGGCGAACGCCTTGGCGTCCGTACCACCGGAGAGCATGTAGGGCACGGTCTTTCCCTGCGGATCGTGCTCGAGGATCGCCGCGTTCATCGCCTCGACCAGGTCACCGTCGAAGGTCGTCTCGTAGGAGTCGAGGTGAGTGATCCATTCGCGCCGAACGTTGGGCCCGATCAGTTCGTCGATCTCCTTCTCGAAGGCGGCCTGCCGGCCGGGCAGGACGCGGCAGTCGATGACGGCCTCGGCCTTCTGCGGGATGACATTGGCCTTGTACCCGGCTTTGAGCATCGTCGGGTTGGCGGTGTCGCGGAGGGTCGCGCCGATGATCCGGGCGAGGTTGCCCAGCTTGAACAGCGACGTCTCGAGGTCGGGTGCCTCGGGACTCAGATCCAGACCTGTTTCCGCACTCACCTCGGCCAGGAACTGGCTCACCGATTCCGTCATCACCAGAGGGAATGTGTGCCGTCCGATGCGCGCGACGGCCTCGGCGACCTCGGTGACGGCGTTCTCGTCGTGCAGGAACGATCCGTGCCCGGCCCGGGCCTCGGCGGTGAGACGCATCCACGCCAGGCCCTTCTCGGCGGTCTCCACCAGGTAGAGGCGCCTCTGGGTGCCGTCGGGGCGGTCGACGGTGAGCGAGAAACCGCCGACCTCGCCGACCGCCTCGGTGACACCCTCGAACAGGTCGGGCCGGTTCTCGACGAGCCAGTGCGAACCGAACGACCCGCCCGCCTCCTCGTCGGCGAGGAACGCGAACACGAGCTCCCGGGGCGGGACGGTGCCGTCGCGCTTGAACTGACGCGCGAGGGCCAGGGCCATCCCGGCCATGTCCTTCATGTCGACCGCGCCGCGGCCCCAGATGTAGCCGTCCTTGATGGCCCCGGAGAACGGATGCACGCTCCAGTCGGCCGGTTCGGCCGGCACGACGTCGAGGTGGGCGTGGATCAGCAGTGCACCGCGATCGGAGTCCGGCGGCCCGGCGAGCCGCGCGAACACGTTGCCTCGGCCCGGACGCCCGGATTCGACGTACTGGGTCGTGTAGCCCACTTCCTCTAGCTGCTGGGCCACCCAGCGGGCACACTCCTCCTCGCCCTTCGTGGTCTCGGGCTCGCCCGTGTTGGAGGTGTCGAAACGGATCAATTGGCTGACCAGATCGACGACTTCGTCGGTCGCAGAGTGTGATGACACCCCTCACTCCTACGGGATTTGGGATACACGGGCAACCTCGGTTAGGGTTATCCCGCTGCAGCGAGATGAGGGCGGGACACCGCCGGAAACGCTCACCGCGGCATGCAGGTCCGAGTGGCGGAATGGCAGACGCGCTAGCTTGAGGTGCTAGTGTCCTATTAACGGACGTGGGGGTTCAAGTCCCCCCTCGGACACCACCAGAACCACGAGAAGAACCCCGGCTCCGGCCGGGGTTCTTCTCGTTGTGGCAGCGGCGATCTCGGTGAACGGGTCGCCGTCCACGTCAGGGCGCGACGGAATCGGCCAGCGTCGCCCACGCCCGCGAGTACGGCAGGTCGATCGAGTTCGCGACGAACGCGCGCAGGATCACTCGACGCAGACGCCGCTGCACCGCCCACTGGCCGTTCGGCTTGGTCTTCACCGTCAGCCGCAGGACGACCTGATCCGACGACACCTCCTGGACGCCGAGCATCTCGATCTGGCCCAGGATGTCGGTCGAGTCCTCCTCGACCGCGGCACGGGCGGCCTCGTCGGCGACGCGCTGCGCCTTGTCGATGTCGGCGCCGGGCGCCACCGGGACATCGACGCGTGCGACCGCGAATTCCTGGCTCATGTTGCCCACGCGGGCGATCTCGCCGTTGCGGACGTACCAGAGGGTGCCGTCGATGTCGCGCAGCGTGGTGACGCGCAGCCCCACCGACTCGACCTCGCCGACCGCTTCGCCGAGGTCGACGATGTCGCCGACGCCGTACTGGTCCTCGAGCAGCATGAAGACACCGGTCACGAAGTCGCGCACCAGATTCTGCGCGCCGAAACCGATCGCGAGGCCGACGATGCCGGCCGAGGCGATGAACGGTGCGATGTTGACTCCGAGCACGCTGAGGACCGACAACACAACCCAGACGAGCAGGACGATCGACACCGTCGACTTGAGCACCGAGCCGATCGTCGCGGCGCGCTGGGCCCGCCGTGCGGCGATCTGGGCGTTGCGTTCGGTGGAGACCGACTTGGACCGCAGCCCGCGCATGAGGGCCGTCCCGCGGCCCGGCTCACCGCCGGCGGCCCGTGGCCGGGTGGCACGGTTGATGGCACGGTGGATCACGAAACGGACGATCAACGCGACGAACACATAAGCGACGATGCGAGTGGGGTTCTCGATCAGCCATTCGCGATTCGTTTCCGTCCATTCAAAGGCAGAGTCCTGAATCGACATGGGTCCGACCGTACGGACGATGCCATCGTTGTCCAGTCGCGACGGACCTCGTGTCCGCGGCCGGGCCGGGTGTCAGGTGCCCGTAAACCGTTGTCAGCCTGCGGTGAACGTGACGATGTTCTGATCGAGGATCATCTGGTCCTCGTGTGTGCTCTCGGTCACGCCGGGGGCGAGCCGCAGCGCCACCCCGGTCCCCTCCGCGGCGTCGAAGGCTGCGGTGTCGGCCACCCGGCCGGTGATGGTGAATTTCTCGTTCACGCTGGGAACACCCTGGGAGACGAGGAACGACGGCCCGTTCATCACGTGAACGTGCAGATGCGGCGCCACCGAGTTCCCGGTGTTGCCGACCTTGCCGATGACGTCGCCGCGCCGAACACGGTCGCCGGGAGCGAACCGGACGGAGCCGGGTTGCATGTGCGCGTAGTTGACATAGAAACCGTCGGCGATGTCGAGGACGAGGTTGTTGCCGTCGGCATCGTCGATCGGCAAACCTTCCGGATACTCTCCCGGGGTCTGCTCGGGCAAGTCGTTGCGGCTGGCGACGACAGTCCCGTCGGCGACGGCGAGCACCTCGTCGCCGAAGATCCGGTAGCTCGCCGGGTTCTTGGCGTCCCCGACGAAGATCTTCCCGTCGGGTCCGGCCTGCTCCCAGTCCACCGCGTACCGCTGGGCGAGGACCGGTGATCCGTCCAGCGGCAGGATCGCGCGGGTGTGCCGGACCGCATCGCAGCAGGCGTCGGCGGCGATGTAGTGCTCGCCGAGCAGCGGCGGTCCCAGGACGGGGACGGTCGAGTCGGTCACCGTGACGGGGGCGATGCGTTCGTCGACCTCCCGCATGCCCGGTGGTGCCGCGTCGGCGCGCACCGAGATCTCGTGGATCAACTCTCTGGGTGCGTTCCCCGAGAAGATCACGTGCAGGAAGAGAACGCCGTTCTGTCCCGACGCCAGTACCTCGGAGTACCCCTCGGGTATGCCCGGGGCCGGCGGCACCGACGGTGCGCCGGTGGGCTTGAGCCGGCTGCGGACCCCGTTCTCGTCGAGTACGAGGAGCGGTTCGCCGTCGGCGGTGGCGTCGAGCACCTCCACCCCTGCGATCGTCACCGGTGTGCGCATGTAGTTGGTCAGCGAGATCTCGTAGACGAGGTGGTTGTCTCCGTCGGAGCCGGCGAACGGCGTCGGGGCGAACATGACCGAACCGACCACCGGTGTGACAACGGGATCCGCCGGCACACCGCTCGTGACGCCCGAACCACTCGACGAGGCGGCGTCCACCTCCGACCCGTCCGTGCCGCCGCATGCGCTCACGAACAGGACGGCCCCGGCACCCACGGCCGCCAGCGAAAGTCGGGTCGAGGTCATCGGATCCTCCGGGGCTGTTCGGGCCGACGACGTTCGTCCCGGCTGCGGCGAGCCTAGGGGCCCGTCGGGGTGGTGGAACGACGTTCGTGCCGGACCCGGCACAATTGTGTGGTGACCCAGCGCCTGTTCTTCGACTGCGACACCGGCATCGACGATTCACTCGCGTTGATCTATCTGCTCGCACGCGCCGACGTCGACCTCGTCGGCGTGGCCTCGACCGCGGGCAACGTGCCCGTCGATGTCGTCACCGCCAACAACCTCTCCTGGCTGGAACTGTGCGGACGCCCGGAGATCCCCGTCCACACCGGCTCGACCACTCCCCTCGTCGCCGCGCTGATGACCACCGAGGACACGCACGGGCCGCTGGGGGTCGGACACGCCGAGCTGCCCGCTCCGACCACGACGCCGAGTCACCTCGACGCCGCCGACGCCTGGATCGAGGCATCGCAGGCACATGACGGTGAGCTGGTCGGCCTGGTGACCGGCCCGCTCACCTCCCTGGCGACCGCGATCCGTCGGGACCCGGACCTGCCGGCCCGCCTGCGGCGGCTGGTCATCATGGGCGGCGCTTTTCACACGCACGGAAACACGACGCCCACCTCCGAGTGGAATGTGGCCGTCGACCCGGAGGCGGCCGCCGAGGTGTTCGCCGCCTTCGGCACCGCGGGCGCCCCCGAACCCATCGTCTGCGCACTCGACCTCACCGAGTCGGTGATCCTGACCCCTGACCACGTGGTCCGGCTCGCCGCGGCGGCCGGCAGCACACCCGTCGAGTGCCCGGACCCGACCGATGACCGCGGCCTCCGTTCGGTCGCCGACAACGAGATCATCCGGCATCTCGTCGACGCCCTGCGGTTCTACTTCGAGTTCCACGACGATCATGACGAGGGCTATATCGCCCACCTCCACGACCCGTTCGCCGCGCTGGTCGCGCTGGCCCCCGACACGGTGGAGACCCGCGCGGCGCGCGTCGACGTCGAACTCGCCGGGACCCTCACCAGGGGCATGACCGTCGCCGACGAACGCTGGATGACCTCCCCCGGGCCGAACGCGCGCATCGCGACCGCCGTCGACGTCGAGGCCGTCTTCGACGAACTCATCGACACGATCGGCTCGTTCGTTCGCAGCCGCGCAACGGACTCCGTCGGCGCCGCGCCGGCGGAGTCCACCGGACTAATCTGAACGAGTGACTCGACTCGGTTACCAGATCCCGAACTTCACCTACCCCGGCGTCGCCGCCGACCAATTGTTCCCCACCGTGGTCGCGCAGGCGCGAGAAGCCGAGAACTCCGGTTTCGACACCGTCTTCGTGATGGACCACTTCTTTCAGCTGCCGATGCTCGGTGAACCCGACGATCCGATGATCGAGTGTTACACCCTTCTCGCGGCACTCGCCCAGCACACCTCGACGGTGCGATTGTCGTCGCTGGTCACCGGCAACACCTACCGCAACCCGACCCTGCTCGCGAAGACGGTCACGGCACTCGACGTGGTGTCCGGCGGTCGGGCGCAGCTCGGCATCGGCGCGGGGTGGTATGAGCTGGAACATGATTCACTCGGCTACGAGTTCGGGACGTTCACCGACCGGTTCGAGCGCCTCGAGGAGGCGCTGCAGATCATCCTCGGCATGCTCGCGGGCGAGGCACCGAGCCTCGACGGTGACCGCTATCGGGTCTCCGGTGCGCTCAATGTGCCTGCACCGCTGTCGAAGATCCCGGTGATGATCGGTGGCGGCGGCGAACGCAAGACGTTGCGGATGGTCGCGCAATACGCCGATGAATCGAACCTGTTGTGCACACCCGCCGACATCCCCCGCAAACTCGACGCCCTCGCCGAACACTGCGAACGACTCGGCCGGGACCGCTCGGAGATCACCGTGACCGTGCAGACGTCCGCATGCGTGGCGCCCACCCACGACGAGGCGACCGCCGAGCTGGAGGCATACCTGGAGCGCACACCAGCGGCGGAGGCGCGTCGCGGATCGACGATCGTCGGCGACCCCGACGAGGTGGCCGCCCGGTACGCCGATCTGCTCGCGACCGGTATCGACGGCGTCACGGTGAACGCACCCGCCAACGGCCATGTGCCGGGGCGGGTTTCGCTGCTCGGCGAGACACTCGCGCCGCTGCTGGCCTGACCCCCTCGGAGGCGCCGGGCCGCACCAGATGTCCACGCAGCCGCCGGGATTGACGTCGCATGCGACCTCAGTCCGTTGACGCGACCTCGATCGAGGTCGCACGGACGGATCGAGATCGCATGCGACCTCGATTGGTGCACTCAGCGCTCGTCGAACGCGTCGACGATCCGCTGGGCGGCCAGCGCCGGCGTCAGCGACCCGTCGCGCAACTGCTGCTCGACCTCGCCGCGGATGCCCCGCACCGCGGGCGAGTCACCGAGCCGGGACAGCACGATGTCGTTGACCATCGCCCACGTCCAGTCGATCTGCTGCTGATTGCGTCGGGCGGTGAACTCGCCTGCCTCGGTGAGCGTCTCGTTGTGACGCACGACGGTCTTCCAGAACTCGTCCACCCCGGTGTTCTCGATCGCGCTCATGGTGAGCACCGGCGGCATCCACAAGGCGTCGTGCGGGTAGATGAGCTTCAGCGCGTTCGTGAGCTCACGCGCCGCGCCCTTCGCCTCGTTGAGGTGTTTGCCGTCGGCCTTGTTCACCACGACGACGTCGGCGAGTTCGAGCACACCTTTCTTGATGCCCTGCAACGAATCACCGGTGCGGGCGAGGGTGAGGAACGTGAACGTGTCGACCATGTTGGCGACCGTCACCTCGGACTGGCCGACCCCCACCGTCTCCACCAGGACCACGTCGAAGCCGGCCGCCTCGACCAGCACGATGCTCTCGCGGGTGGCCTTGGCCACGCCGCCGAGCGTGCCCGACGTCGGCGACGGCCGGATGTAGGCGTTCTCCGCCATCGACAGGCGGCCCATACGCGTCTTGTCGCCGAGGATCGAGCCGCGGGTACGCGTCGAACTCGGGTCGACGGCGAGCACCGCGACCTTGTGGCCGAGCTCCAGCAGGTGCATGCCG
The DNA here is from genome assembly GCF_042743165.1 of Gordonia sp. NPDC058843. NCBI lineage: Bacteria > Bacillati > Actinomycetota > Actinomycetes > Mycobacteriales > Gordoniaceae > Gordonia > Gordonia sp. NPDC058843. The sequence goes on along the minus strand of NZ_JBHYNC010000003.1, from coordinate 87,831 downwards.
AGCGCCTCGATCGTCGTCGACTTGCCGACACCCGGCACACCGGTGATGCCGACGCGGAATGACTTGCCCGCGTGCGGCGTCAGCTTCAGCAACAGGTCCTGGGCGGCCGCCCGATGGTCGGCGCGCTTGGACTCGACGAGCGTGATCGCGCGCGCCAGATCGGCGCGGCGATCGGCCAGCACGGCGTCGGCCAGCGCGTCGACGTCGACGGGACGTCGAGGTTGGACCGCCATCAGTTCGCGGTCGCCCCGGGCAGTTCCAGGCCGAGGGTGTCGGCGAGCTTGCCGATGAGCTCCACGGCCGAGTCGGCGATGACCGATCCGGGCGGGAAGATGGCGGCAGCTCCGGCCTCGTACAGTTCGGCGAAATCACCGGGCGGGATCACACCGCCGACGACCACCATGATGTCCTCGCGGCCGACCTCCTTCAGCGCCTCCCGCAGGGCGGGAACAAGCGTCAGGTGTCCGGCGGCCAGCGACGACACACCCACCACGTGCACGTCGTTGTCGGCGGCCTGCGCGGCCACCTCCTCGGGCGTGGCGAACAGCGGGCCCACGTCGACATCGAAACCGAGGTCGGCGAACGCGGTCGCGATCACCTTCTGGCCGCGGTCGTGACCGTCCTGGCCCATCTTCGCGACCAGGACACGCGGCTGGCGGCCCTCGGCCTCGGCGAACTGCCGCACGGCCTCGATCGCCGCATCGATGTTGCTCACCTCGCCCGCCTCATGCCGATACACCCCGCTGATCGTCTTGATCTCCGCCTGATGCCGACCGTAGACCTTCTCGAGTGCCTCGGAGATCTCGCCGACCGTCGCCTGATGGCGCGCCGCCTCGATGGCCAGGGCCATCAGGTTGTTCTCCAGGCCACCCTCGGACGATGCGGCGGCACGGGTGAGATCGGCCAGGGCCGCCTCGACCGCGGCCGTATCGCGCTGGGTACGAAGCCGATCCAGCTTCTCGAGCTGCTCGGCGCGCACCTTGGAGTTCTCGACCTTGAGGACCTCGATCTCCTCGTCGTCGGCGACCTGGTACTTGTTCACGCCGACCAGCGGCTGCTGACCCGAGTCGATGCGCGCCTGGGTGCGGGCCGCGGCCTCCTCGATACGCAGCTTCGGCAGGCCCTCGTTGATCGCCTGCGTCATGCCGCCGGCCTCTTCGACCTCGCGGATGTGCTGGCGCGCCTTCTGCGCGAGCTGATGCGTCAGCCACTCGACGTAGTTCGATCCGGCCCACGGGTCGATGGGGCGGGTGGTGCCCGACTCCTGCTGGAGGAGCAGCTGGGTGTTGCGTGCGATCCGCGCGGAGAAGTCCGTCGGCAGTGCGATCGCCTCGTCGAGGGCGTTGGTGTGCAGCGACTGGGTGTGACCCTGGGTCGCCGCCATTGCCTCGACACAGGTGCGGGCGACGTTGTTGAACACGTCCTGAGCGGTCAGCGACCATCCCGACGTCTGCGAATGTGTCCGCAGTGACAGCGATTTCGCGTTCTTCGGGTCGAAGTCGGCGACCAGCTCACTCCAGAGGAGACGTGCCGCCCGCAGCTTGGCCACCTCCATGAAGAAGTTCATGCCGATGCCCCAGAAGAACGACAGGCGCGGCGCGAACTTGTCGATGTCCAGACCGGCCTCGAGCCCGGCACGGATGTACTCGACGCCGTCGGCGAGGGTGTATGCCAGTTCCAGATCGGCCGTCGCTCCGGCCTCCTGGATGTGGTAGCCGGAGATGGAGATCGAGTTGAACTTCGGCATCTTCTGGCTGGTGTACTCGAAGATGTTCGAGATGATCCGCATCGACGGCTTCGGCGGATAGATGTAGGTGTTGCGGACCATGAACTCTTTGAGGATGTCGTTCTGGATGGTCCCGGCGAGCCTCTCCGGCGGCACACCCTGTTCCTCGGCGGCCACGACGTAGAGGGCGAGGATCGGTAGCACCGCACCGTTCATTGTCATCGACACCGAGACGCTGCCCAGGTCGATGCCGTCGAAGAGCTGACGCATGTCGAGGATGGAGTCGATGGCCACACCGGCCATGCCGACGTCACCGGCGACGCGCGGGTGATCGGAGTCGTACCCGCGGTGGGTGGCGAGGTCGAAGGCGACCGACAGGCCCTTCTGTCCGGCGGCGAGATTGCGTCGGTAGAAGGCGTTGGACTCCGCGGCCGTGGAGAAGCCGGCGTACTGCCGGATGGTCCACGGCTGATTGACGTACATCGTCGGATATGGGCCCCGGACGAACGGCGCCGCACCGGGAACCGAGTCGAGCGGGTACGGATGCTCGGCGTCGGCGAGGACGGCGTTGCGCTCCGCACGGGTGTAGACCGGCGTGACGTCGATCTGCTCCGGGGTGGTCCAGGTGACCTGGTCCACCGAGTAGCCGTGCGCCGAGGCGAGCTCCTCGGTGACCGCGGCCGCGGAACCGGCAGGTCCCCCGTCGGCGGCCGGGACGCCGGTGTCGTCCGATGTCAGTCCGATCCCGGCGAAACTCGGGATCGACTGTGTGAGATCGGGTTCAGTCTGGGTCATGCCGTTGCTCCCGCCGTCTTCGGGGATGTCGAGACCAGCTGATCGAGCAGGTCGCCGAGGGTGCTCACCGCGTCGATCCCGACACGCAGTGAACCGTCGGGACGATCGTCGCCCTCGGGCCACTCCCGGTCCGGGCCGGCGAGCAGGACCGTGGACAATCCGGCCGCCCGAGCTGCCGCGAGTGCGGCGGGACCATCGTCGGCGTACCGCCCCTTGGTGCCGCAGAGGACGGCGATCGGGGTGTTCGCCCCGGCCACCGCGTCACCGATCTGGTCGGCGGTCAGCGGACCGGGGTTGACGACGGTGATACCGCCGGCGCCGAGAAAGTTCGCGACGAAGGTGGTGCGCCCGTTGTGTTCGGCGACGCTGCCGAGCGGGATGAGCAGGATCGACGGCCGCGCACCGTGCTCGGCGAGCACGACGTCGGAACGGTCTCGCAGTTCCTCGAAGGCGCGACCGATCCGCGCGAGGCGCGGCGTCCCGGTGACGACGTCGGTGACCGCGGAGGCCGGTGCCCCCGTCGTCTCCGACAGTGCGCGCTCGTCGATGTTGGGGAACTCGTTGACGCCGGTGACCGAGATCCGACGATGTGCGACCTCGGTGTCACGCCGCGCCAGTGAGTCGTCGACCTTGTCGGCGATCCAGCCGGTGTCGAGCGCAACGCGGTATCCGCCGGCGGCCTCGACCTCGGCGAACACGGTCCAGGCGTTCGTCGCGAGGTCGTCGGTGAGGGATTCGACGAACCACGAACCACCGGCCGGATCGAGGACGCGTCCGATGTTGGACTCCTCGAGCAGCAGCAGCTGGGTGTTGCGGGCGATGCGGCGCGAGAACGACGCGCTCGAGGTGCGCTTGTCCGCGGGGATGGTCGCGTCGTAGCCCAGGACGGTGAGCTGGTCGGCGCCGCCGACACCGGCTCCGAACGCCGCGATGGTGCTGCGGAGCATGTTCACCCACGGGTCGCGCTGGGAGTACATCGACAGATCGGTCACCCCGTGGGTCAATGCTCCGCCCGCCTCGGGCGCACCGACCACCTCGGCCACCCGGGCCCAGATCTTACGCAGCGCACGGAATTTCGCGATCGTGGCGAACTGGTCGTCGTCGGCCGAGACGCCGAAGGTGATCTGCTGCAGGGCCGCTTCCGCAGACAGCCCGGCCGCGGTGAGGTCACGAAGATGGGCAACGGCGGCCGCCACCGTGAGGGCGAGTTCGAGGCCGTTGTCAGCACCCGCGGTGGCGAAGTCGCTTCCGTCGACGCGGAACGTGCGCACCCCGTCGGGCAGTCCGGAGGCCGCGAGCGCGGTCGCCTCGTCCGGATCGACGGTGGGTCGTCCCGAGAACGCGGCCGTCAGCGGCGACAGACCGAAGGAATGGACGGTGGCCGCGGTGGGAGCGGCAGCGACCGGCGCGGACTGCGCCTGCTCCTTGAGGGACAGGAGTTCGCGGGCTGCCGCGATGCCCTCGGTGCCCGCGTCGAGGGTCACCGGCACCAGATCGAGGTAGACGCCGCGCAACGCGGTCGCGAGGTCGGCGACCCCGAGTCGGTCACCCGGCCTGCTCACCGAGAGCCAGAGGCCGCTCGTCCCGTTGGCCATCGCCTCGAGGATGAGCTCGTTGAGGTCCTCGGCCGGCGTCGCGTCGTCGCCGAACCGCTCGGTGACGCGCCAACCGGTGGTGACGTCGCGAGCGGGGTCGGCACCACGCACGAACGGGAAGCGTCCGGGAACGCCGGGTTCGGCGAGCTCGTCGCGACGCGTGTACAGCGGGCGGATGGTCAGCCCGTCGGCGGTGTCGGTCGAGAGCAGCGCCTCGGGCGTATCGGGCAGCTGGTCGACGTCGACACGTCGCGACTTCGCCAGAACGGCCGCGGCGGCCGTCGACCACGCCTGGTAGGCGTCGTCGAGTTCTGGGTCGGGTTTGGGCTGGTCAGTTTGCTGTGGCATGTGGGGAAGCACACCTCCGTGAATGCACTGTGATGAGCGCGTAGACGACACTAGCCGATCGCTCGCTCGGCCCGGCGCCGAGGTGGTCGTGACGTGGCCCACTCGAGCATCCTGACTGCCGTGCGGTCCAGAGTAGAGTGTCCGGGTGCCCGATCCATCCACTGTCAGCGAGGACGTCGCCGACCCGATCGGGACCGACGCCGCCGATGTCGCGGGCGCGGACACAATCGGAGATGACCCGGCGTCGACGTCGGGGCGCCGGGGGTTCGACCGCCGGATCATCCGCCGGGCCCTCGTCGCGGCCGGGTTCCTCGCGGCCGTCCTGGCCGGCTCCTACTTCGTCCCGCTGCCCTCCATCGCGAGCGTGCGCGACTGGGGCGCCGACCTGGGACCTGCTTTCGTGTGGTTGTTCTTCCTCGCCTACGCGGTCGTCACCATCGCGCCGATCCCGCGCTCGACATTCACCGTCATGTCCGGGATCTTCTTCGGGCCGCTCGTGGGGTTCGCGGGGGCGATGATCGCCTCCTCGATCGCAGCGGTCGCCGCCTTCGCCCTGGTCCGCAGTGTCGGACGCGACCGCGTGCAGCCGTACCTGAAGACCCCCGTGGTCCGGGCCGTCGAATACCGGCTCGAGCGACGCGGCTGGTTGGCGGTCGGGTCGCTGCGCTTCATCGCGGCCTGCCCGTTCTCGGTCGCGAACTACTGCTCGGCACTGTCGTCGGTGCGCCCCGTGCCGTACGCGGTGGCCAGCATCGTCGGCATGGCACCCGGCACCGCGGCGGTGGTGATGCTGGGCGATTCGCTGACCGGGGACACTCATCCACTTCAACTGGCGGTCACCGGCGGCCTCTTCGCGATCGGTATAGCAGGCCTCGTCCTCGACTCCCGCCTACCGGTGTCGAACACTCCGGCAACACAAGTACCAAGCCTTGATAGTCAACGATCAAGTCATCGGAGTTGATTCAATCTAGTCATAGGGCTTGATTCTCATGGATCAAGTACATAACCTTGAGCAATGTTCGTTCTGACCGTCGACCAGCGCGGGAGCCGACGCGACATCGACCGGGTGGACGCCGTCCTCGCCGCGCTCGAGCCACTCGACACCGTGCGGGCATTCGAACGCACCGCAGGTGACGAGATCCAGGGCATCCTGGACGACCCGGTGACCACGGCCCGGTTGGCCGTCGAACTCACCGCCGACGGTCACTGGAGTGTCGGTATCGGCGCCGGGGCAGTCGACGAGCCTCTCCCCCGATCCACCCGCGCCGGACGCGGAGCCGCCTTCGTTCACGCTCGCGATGCCGTCGAAGCCGCCAAACGGCAGCGCATCCCGCTCTGTGTCCGCGGCCCGGAGACACGCTGGTGCCGTCATGCCCAGACGGCCGGCCGCCTCATCGCCGACGTCGTCACCGCTCGCAGTTCCGCGGGACGGGAGGCAGTGGAGCTGATGCGTCGCGGCCTCACCCAGGTCGAGGCCGCCGCCGAACTCGACATCACCCCGCAGGCCATGAGCCAACGCCTGCGCGCCGCGGGATGGGATCTCGAGTCCGATTCCCTCGACCTCGTCGCGGACGCGCTCGCCGAGGCGGACCGGCACACCACCACCGGAGGACCGGAATGACCACCGCCGCGATCGTCCTCCTGTCCCTGACAGCTCTGGCGACGCCGGTCTGGGCGTCGGTCACCAGGACACGGCGCAGTCAGGCGCCGGTGTCCGTCGTGCGCCGACTCGACGTCATCGGGGCCGTCGTCCTCCTCGTGCTGGCGGCGGTCGCCGCCGTACTCGCCGCCACAGCCGGGCCCGCGACCGGCTTCCTCGCCTCGGCGGTCCCGGTCGTCGCCGCCCTCGCGGCCGTCACCGGCGGTGGGCCCGTGGTCCGGACGGTTCTCGTCGCCGGCGGGGTCGGCGCGCGCCCGGATCCCGGACCCGACGCCGGGGACCCGGGGGACGACAGCAACGCACCCGACACCCCGGAGAACCCGGCGCCCGATCCGAATCGTCCGACCGGGACCACGGAGACCGGGCCGCTGCGTGGCGGCCGGGTCATCGGCTATCTCGAACGTCTCGCGGTGGTCAGCACACTCATGGCCGGGTGGCCGGAGGGTCTCGCGATCATCCTCGCCGTGAAGAGCCTCGCCCGCTATCCCGAACTCCGCGCCCCGCACGCGGCCGAGCAATTCATCATGGGCACGTTCGCCTCGGTGATGTGGGCGGTCGGGATGGCCGGCATCGAACAGCTCGTCATCCGCTGATCCCGAAGCGGCCGGCTACGTCGACGACCCGGTCTGGGCCGGAGGATCGGTGGGGCCCGGGTCCGCGGGCTGTGCCGGCTGGGGCCACACGCCATCGGTGAGCTCGGCCGGCTCGGACCCCACCGACGGCACCTGGCGGGACGTCCGCGCCACGCGAGCGGTGATCTCGGGAGCGACCGGGGTACGGGCGACCGCCTCGGCCTCGGCGACTGCCTGCGCGACCTTGGGATCGGAGGCCATCGAGAACCAGTCCTCGGTCTCCGAGTCGTCGATCGGTGAGGGCGGCGAGTCCGTCGGCTCGTACCGGAACACGCCGTCGTCGCCCTGCACGCCGAAGGACTTGGCGAAACCCTGTAGGGCCGAACCGAAGTCGGACGGCACGACCCACACCTTGCTGCCCTCGCCCTTGGCCATCTCCGGCAACTGTTGCAGGTACTGGTAGGCCAGGAGTTCCGGCGTCGGTTTGGCGGCCTTGATGGCGGCGAAGGTCTTCTCGATCGCCTTCGCCTCGCCCTGTGCGTTGAGGTACGACGCGGCGCGTTCACCTTGTGCGCGCAGGATGCGAGACTGGCGCTCGGCCTCGGCACTGAGGATCGCGGCCTGCTTCGCACCCTCGGCGGCGAGGATCTGCGACTGCTTGTTTCCCTCGGCGGTCTTGATCGCCGATTCACGCTGGCCTTCGGCCGAGAGGATCGTCGCGCGCTTCTCCCGGTCGGCCTTCATCTGCTTCTCCATCGACTCCTGGATCGACGGCGGCGGCATGATCGACTTGAGCTCGACGCGGGCGACCCGGAGCCCCCAGCGGCCGGTCGCCTCGTCCAGCACGCCACGCAGCTGGCCGTTGATGGAATCGCGCGAGGTCAGGGTCTCCTCGAGCGTCATCCCGCCGACCACATTGCGCAGCGTCGTGATCGTGAGCTGCTCGACACCGGCGATGTAGTCGTCGATCTCGTACACGGCGGCGCGCGGGTTGGTGACCTGGAAGTAGACGACGGTGTCGATCGACAGGGTCAGGTTGTCCTCGGTGATGACCGGCTGCGGCGGGAACGACACCACCCGCTCACGAACGTCGACGCGGGCTCGGATGCGATCGATGAACGGCAACAGCAGGGTGAGCTGACCCGAGACCGTGCGGGTGTAGCGGCCCAGCCGCTCGACGACCGCCGCCTCCGCCTGTGGGATGAGCGCCACGGACTTGACCACCATCACCACCACGAGCAACACGAACAAGACCAGGACGGCCAGGCCGAAAATCTCCAACTCCATGGTCACCTCTCTGCTTTGTCGTCCCCTGCTTTGTCATTCGCGTGCTGCTGTGCCACCGCGATAGCGATCAGGCGCGGAACACCACCGCGGTCGCGCCGTCGATCTCCACGACGGTGACGTGCGTTCCCGGTTCGAGCACCTGGGTGGGGTCCATCGCGCGGGCCGACCAGACGTCGCCGTCGATCTTGACCCGTCCGTCGTTGACGTCGACCTGCTCGGTCACCACCGCGTGACGACCTGCGAGCGCCTCGGTGTTCATCAGTACCGCGGGACGGTTCAGCATGTGGCGTCGGGCGATGGGACGGACCGCCACCAGCAACAGCACCGACACGAGTGCGAAGACCAGGCCATCGACCCAGAGCGGAGGCTCGAAGGCGAAATCGACGCCGGCGGCCGCGAATGCACCACCGGCGAGCATGAGCAGGACGAGCTCACCCCCGAACATCTCCGCGACCGTCAGGACGATCGCGGCTGCCAACCACAGCAGGGCGCTCATGGGTCCAGTCTGCCAGAGATGTCCGAAACCGAGCCCGGGCCGCGCAACGGACCGGGCCGCGCATCGGTTCAGAAAGCCGGTGTCACCTGGGCTCCTCGGCCGCGGTCACGAAATCGATGAGTTCCTCGACCGACCGCAGGAGATCGACTTCGAGGTCACGGAAGCTGCTCACCCCGTTGAGCACCCGGCGCCAGCCGGCGCGGGGATCTCCCCAGCCGAGCTCGGCACACACCCCGGTCTTCCAGTCCGTGCCCCGTGGAATCCGGGGCCACGACGGGATGTCGACGGACGCGGGCTTCACCGCCTCCCAGACGTCGATGTAGGGGTGGCCGCACACGAGGACGTGCTCCCCGACCTCGGCGGTGAGGTGTGCCTCTTTGGAGCCGGCCACCAGATGGTCGACCAGGACACCCGCACGACGATGGGGTGCGGGTTGGAATTCGTCGAGCGCAGCGTCGAGGTTGTCGAGACCGTCGAGGCTGACGACGACCACACCTTCCGCGCGGAGGTCGTCACCCCAGACGCGTTCGAGGAGCGTCGCGTCGTGCACGCCTTCCACGAATATCCGGCTCGCGCGCGCCGTGCGCGCGCGCGAACGCGGGGCGGCTCGCGACCCCGACGCCGTCACCGCGGCCTTCTGCGGACCCCGGGTGCGCGGCCGCACGAGCGTCACCGGGCGTCCGTCGATGAGGAACGCACCGGGGTGCATCAGGAACACCCGCGTCTGGCCACGGCGGTCCTCCAGACGCACGAGGTCGCCGGCATAGCTCTTCTCGAGCCCGACCACCGCGCCACAGAAACCGCTGGCGGCGTCCTCGACGACCAGGTCCCGATCCGCCGCGACCTCCGCGGGACGCGGCTTCGCCCGGCGGGGCTGGGAGAGCACATCGCGCCCATAGCGGTCATCCATCGCACACCACCTTCTCGATCCGTCATCTCGCCGCCGCGATGGACAGGTCGGGGCGGCGCACACACCGTATGCCCCGCGGCTCCGTCCCTCGGGTTGCCACGCCCGACCCAGCCCTCGGCCCGGCGGTATCCTGGCATCTTGATGAATCGCAGCCGCCTACTCTCCACTTCCACCGTCGCGTGGCCGACCTGTGCCCTCGGCGCGTGGGCGGCCGCCTGGCTCACCGGCCGTTGCTCCCCCGACGACGTGATCGAAGCCCTGGCAGAGTCCGCCGACCGCCACGTGATGCACTGGGCCGACTCCCCCACCCCGATGGTCGAACAGGGTTCTCCCACAAGGCCTTCGACAAATGGGATACTCGATCTGCTCGCCCTGCTGCGACCGGCGCACCGCCTCGTGGTCCGTCTTCCGTCCACGGGTGATCCGCAGGGACTCCCCCCACATCCGGCCACCTCGGCCGCACTCGGCGCGGGCGAGGTCCTGCTCGTCGATGCGACCGGAGCGGGCACCCTCGCGCTCGTGCCCGCATTCACCGCCACGGCGCGCTCCGCGGACGATCCATCGTTCGTCACGTGTACCTGGTCGGCGTACCGCTACGACGCCGCACTCGACCTCGGACATCTGGTGTCCGCAGGACCCAGCGCGGGTGACCTCGAATACGAACTGCGACAAGCAGTTCGGGAGGCAACATCGATCATCGGCGGACTCGGCGGCCGGCGGTCGGCCGACGCGAGCGATCTTCGTACGCAACTGGCCGCGCTCACCACGCGGCACCGGGTCGCCTTGCCCCCACATCTGCTCGACGCACGCTCGACCCGCCTCATCGACACGGCGGCACAGGTCGAGGCCATCGTCGACCTCGCGGGCGCGCACAACGTGGAGATGGGCGACAGCGCCGGGCAATGGGATTCCGGCGATGCGACACTCCGCGGTCTGCAGATCCTGACCCGGACCGCGCGCGCAGCCGCGGTCAATCAGACGATCCTCGAACTACTGCGCCACTGAGTCGCCGCGCAGTTGATGCGCACGACCTGTCCGAAGCCTCGGCGGGCGTTCGGACACGACGCCGTACATGTCGAGTCCGTTCCGACTCTCCGTCGCGAACAGCGTGGCCCCCCATTCGTGGACAAACCAGTCGCGCAACCGCTCGGAGCCGGTCCAGGCGTAATAGGGCCGGGCCGCCGCGACACAGAACCGTTCCACTTCGCGCATCATGCGGACGAGAGCGTCGCCACCACGCGCTTCGGGAAGGACCGCCGCGATACGCACGTCGACGGCATCTGCCGCCGGCGAGGGCAATTGCGCGCTGGTCAAGAATTGGATCAGCCGCTCTCGGAGTCCGGGAATCGCCGCGACCCGGACGAAATCATCCGGGACGAGAGGCGGTTCACCGTCGGACGACAATTCGACATCGTGGGGATGCCAGATCAGCACTCCGACGAGATGCTCGTTCTGGAAGGAACCGATCACATATCCCGCTTTGAGATAAGGCCGAACCAATATCTCGGCAAGCCATTCACGCAACGCGGGATCGGTGAGGTAATCACCCAGGACCCATCGATACAGCGGAATGTCCTCGATTGCACGGGCGAGAAGCTGCGTCGCGGGACGGAGATCAGCTGTGGTGAGGGTTCGTTCTGCGGTGAACACCGTGGTCACACACCAAGAGGGGTTGTCACACCGTCGTGGGTTGCGTCGACGACGCAGCCCACGACGGGTGAACTGTCTAGGTTGCAGATTCGCTGCTGCCCTCAGCGGAGCCGGACATGAGTGTTTCGAGAATCGGTCCGAGGACGTCGATTTCGAGCCTGATCGGTCCTTCTGCCATGGGGATTCCTCTCTCACTTTCGCACCCTGAGTAAGGTGCGCGTCAAAAGAGAGTTTCATTTTGGTTGAGGCGCAGATCACATTTCAGTGCATTCCTATACCGAATCGTTATAGTCGCGAAGGATCTGTGCCACTCAGTGACTGGTCGTCGCCGACGATCTCGGGCGCGCCGGCACACAACACCTGTCTCGACAGGTACGGCCATTATCGCCGCACCCCATCGCGGACAGATCGCCGACTCCTCCGGCGTAGGCCTCCACGAACTCGCCGATCATCTCGATGAAACGGGGATCGGGACCCACGGTGCCGGCGCGCGCGTAGTCCATGCCCAACCGGTCGGCGACCTCGGCAGCCTCGTTGTCGAGGTCCCAGATCACCTCGAGATGATCGGAGATGAACCCGATCGGGTACACAACAACTCGTCGAACTCCTTGCGCGGCAAGGTCTTCCAGATGATCGCAGATGTCCGGCGCCAGCCACGGGATCTGCGGGGGACCCGACCGTGACTGCCAGACCTGGTCGAAGTCGGCGACGCCGAGCTCGTCGGCGACCGCCTGTGACGCGGCCATCACCTGGCGCGAGTACAGGTTCCCGCCGTCCGCCGCGGGACCCGATGCGTCGTCGGCGGAGGTCGGCACCGAGTGGGCGGTGAACACCAACCGCGGGGCCTCGTCACCGGGTCCGAGAGTCTCCACGGCCCGGCGCACCGCGTCGGCCCCGGCCGCGACGAACGCCGGGTGCGACCAGTACTGCGGAAGTTTGCGCAGCACCACCGCACCACCGGGTGCGACGCTCGCCGGCTCCCGTTCGGCAAGCGCTGTCACCGCCCGGTCGATGTCCTCGTGATACTGCCTGCACCCCGAGTAGCCGCCCCAGGCCGACGTCGGGAACACCAGGATTCGACGATGGCCGGCCCGGTACATCTCCGCCAGCGTGTCCTCGACCATCGGGTGCCAGTTGCGGTTGCCGAAGTACACCGGGAGGTCGACACCGCGTCTGCCGAGCTCGCTCCGGAGAGCATCCATCATCTCCAGGTTCAGCCGGTTGATCGGCGATACACCACCGAAGTGCAGGTAGTGCTCGGCCACCGACTCGAGCCGCTCCCGCGGGATCCCCCGGCCCCGAGTGACGTTCTCCAGGAACGGCATCACGTCATCGGGCCCGTCCGGCCCCCCGAACGACAGGAACAGGACGGCATCGAAGGGCGCGGTGTCGCCCGGTGTTGACGCGCTCATGAGCCGGAGGTCATGCCCTCCGGGAACCAGGTGTTGTGGCTGGCGCCGCCGTCGACGTACACGATGGACCCGGTGGTGGCCGGCAGCCAGTCGCTGAGCAGTGCGCACACGGACTTCGCGACGACGGTGGGGTCGTCGACATCCCAGCCGATCGGGGACGCACCGTCCCAGTACTCGTTGAGCATGTTGAGCTGCTTGGCATCGTCGGTCGCGGTGCCCGCGATCGCCTTGGCGGCCAGGGTCTTGATGGGTCCGGCGGCCACGAGGTTCGACCGGACGTTCTTGGCGTTACCCACCTCACGTGCCACGTACCGGTTCACCGATTCGAGGGCGGCTTTCGCCACGCCCATCCAGTTGTAGTACGGCATCGCGGTGCGGGGATCAAAGTCCATGCCGACGATGGACCCGCCCTCGTTCATGGCGGGGAGCACGGCGCGGGCGAGCGAGGCGTAACTCCACGCGGAGATCTCGAAGGCCTTCGCGGCGTCGGGACCCGGCCCCTCCAGGAACGGCTTGGCCTCGGGACCCATCAACGTCCGGGGCGCGAACGCGATCGAGTGCATCACGCCGTCGATGCCCTGTGGCGCCAGCTCGGTGATCTTCCCGGCGAGTGCGTTGAGATCGTCCTCGTTGGTGACGTCGAGACCGATGGCCGGCGGCACCTCCTTCGGCAACCGCCGCGCGATCCGGTCGATCAGCCGAAGCCGCTCTGGGATGCCGGTGATGATGACGGTCGCGCCCTGCTCCTGCGCCATGGCTGCGGCGTGGAAGGCGATCGACGCATCGGTGATGATGCCCGTGATGAGGACGGTCTTCCCGTCCAGGATTCCGCTCACTTGGATGTGCTCCTGAGATCGACGTTGATTGACGTGCCGTGGGGTCGCGCGTGGTGGCTCGACGCCCGGGTGAGGGTCAGTGCCCCATGCCCATACCGCCGTCGACGGGAAGCACGGCGCCGGAGATGTAACCGCCCTCGTCGGAAGCGAGGAAGCTGATGGCCGCGGCGACGTCCTCTGGCTTCCCGGTACGGCCGAGCGGGATGGCCTGCTTGGCCATCTCGATGTAACGATCCTCCATCGACGCGGTCATGTCCGTCTCGATGAACCCGGGCGCCACGACGTTGGCGGTGATGTTGCGCGAACCGATCTCCCGCGCGATGGAACGCGCCATGCCGATGAGCCCCGCCTTGGAGGCCGCGTAGTTCACCTGTCCGGGGATACCGGACATCGCGACCACCGAGCCGAGGAAGATCATCCGGCCCCACTTGGCGCGCTGCATTCCCTTCGTGGCGCGCTTGGCGCACCGGAATGCGCCGGTGAGGTTCGCGTCGAGGACCTTCTCGAAGGATTCCTCGGAGAGGCGCATGAGGAGCATGTTCTCGGTGATGCCCGCGTTGGCGACCAGGATCTCCACGGGACCCTGGTGCGCCTCGACCTCGGCGAAGGCGCGGTCGACCGACTCGGAGTCCGTGACATCGCATTTGACGCCGAAGAGCCCGTCCGGGGCCCCGGATCCGCGGTGGGTCACGGCGACCCGGTGGCCGTCGGCGGCCAGGCGCTGGGCCACGGCCAGACCGATTCCGCGGTTGCCGCCGGTGACCAGGACCGAGCGGGAGGGACTGTGCGCTTCGTTGCTAGCTGCCGTCATGGGTGTTCAACCTATCCGTTCTCGTTGCGGGGGTGACGCGGCGGTGGCCCGGCGGCACCGCAGACGGGCCGCCTCAGGGCAGCCGGCGATTGATGGCCAGGGCGGCGAACGCCGACACCAGCGCAAACAACGTACCCGCGATCAGCCACGGCTTCGAATTGTCTCCTCGGCGGGTTTCGTAACCGATCTCGTCCTGCAGCTGCTCGTACACCTTGTTCAGCTCGTCGAGGCTGGCCGCGGTGAAGAAGTCACCGCCGGACAGGTTGGCGATCTTGCGCAGCGAATCGTCGTCGACGGGGACCGGGACCCGGTCACCCTCGAGCTCGACGGTGCCCGTCCGGGTGCCGAACGAGATGGTGGAGACCGGGATCTTCTCTTCCTTGGCCTTGCGGGCCGCGGTGAAGGCACCGCGCGGGTCGTCGGGATCGTCCGGCACGGTCTCCTTGCCGTCGGAGAGCAGCACGATCCGCGCGGGTGGCGCGCCCTCGGTGCCGCCGAGGACCGCGTTCAGCGTGCTGATCTGCTGCAGGGCCGCGAAGATGCCCTCGCCCGTCGCCGTCTTGTCGTCGAGCCGCAGCTTGTCCACCGCGACCTTGGTCGCGTTGTGGTCCGGGGTCGGCGACACCAGACTGGCCGCGGTCCCGGCGAAGGAGATGAGTCCGAGGTTGATTCCCTCGGTCAGTTCGTCGGCGAACTTCTTGGCCGCCTCCTGTGCCGCACGGATACGCGAGGGCGACACGTCGGTGGCATTCATCGACCGCGACACATCCATCACCAGGACCACGGTCGCCTTGTTACGCGGCACCTTGCGATCGGCCTGCGGACCGGAGAGCGCGACCGTCAGCAGGATCAGCGCGATGATCAGCAACGCGATCGGCAGATGGCGCAACCGGCTCCGATCGGCCGGCGCGACCGACTTCAGCAGATCGAGGTTGGCGAAGGTCAGTGCTCGCTGCTTGCGGCGGCGCAGCATGTAGACGTAGGCGACGCCGAGCAGCACCACGACCAGGAGCAGCAGCAACCACCAGGGACTGGACAGCATCGGTCTACCCCACCCCCGCCGCGAGGCCGCGACGGCGTTGCGCGACGAACTTGACGGTGTCGGCGATCCACTCCCGATCGGTGCGCAACGTGAGGACCGCGCCTCCACAACTGCGCAGGGTGCGGTGCACACGCTGCTGGTGTGCCCGGGCCGCGGCCGCGAAGTCGCGTCGGAGGTCCTCGGTGATCGTCACGTCGTGGATCTCACCGGACTCGGCGTCGGCCAGGGTGACCTCCCCGATCGCCGGCAGGTCGAGGTCGCGTGGGTCGAGGACCTCGACCGCGAGGAGTTCGTGGTGCGCGCCGATGGCCCGGAGCGAGCGTTCCCAGTCGATCGGTCCGAGGAAATCACTGATGACGACCGCGAGACCGCGCCGGCGCTGCGGACGGCGGAGCGCCTCGATACCGGCTTTCAGGTCGCCACGAACCCCCGGGGAACTGCGCCGGGTGGTCGCGATGGCCTTCAGGAGGTTCTGCGCGTGCGCGCGCCCGGCACGGGCCGGCACCCGCACGACGTCGTCTCCGGTCACCACCAGCGCGCCGTGCCGGTTGCCGCCGCCGGTCGTCAGGTGGACCAGTGCCGCGGCCGCCGCGACGGCCAGGTCGCGTTTGGTGCAGTCGACGGTGCCGAAGTCGAGACTGGCCGAGGCGTCGACGACGAGCCAGGTCTCGAGTTCGCGGTCGGCGATCATCTGTCGCACGTGTGGCTGGGTGGTGCGCGCGGTGACCGACCACTCCATCCGCCGGACGTCGTCGCCCGGCTGGTACGCCCGTGCCTCCCCCGGTTCCGAACCCGGTCCCGGGATCAGTCCGAGGTGCTCGCCCTGCAGCACGCCGTCGAGTTTGCGTCGCACGGTGAGCTCGAGCATCTTCAGCGCCGCGGTCAGCTGCGCCTCGTCGAGCAGACCGGCGCCGAGGCGCGGTAGGTCCCGATTAGCCGCCATACTGAGGCGAATTCCGGTTCACCGGGGCCGAATTCGGGTCCGTCGGACCGGCTGACTGCGGAACCTGTTGCGCGGCATAGCCGTTCGGGCCGAGTCCGCCATTGGGTGCCTGCTGCTGCCCACCGGGATACTGACCCTGCGGGATCGGCTGCGCACCGACCTGCGGCAGTCCGACGGTCTGGAGGACGCGGGCGATGACCTGATCGGCATCGATCTCGTCGGCCAGCGCGTCGTAGGACAGCACGAGCCGGTGCCGGAGCACGTCGGGCATGATCTCGACGACGTCCTGCGGGATCACGTAGTCGCGACCGCGGACCAGTGCCAGCGCACGGGCAGCGGCGACGATGCCCAGCGTCGCGCGCGGCGACGCCCCGTAGGACAGCCACGACGCGACGTCGGTCAGGCCGAGCTCGGCGGGGCGGCGGGTGGCGTTGATGACACGGACGACGTAGTCGACCAGCGCATGGTGGACGAAGACGTTCGCCGCGGTCCGCTGCAGGCGGAGCATCGCGGTGGGGTCGAGAACCTGGGACGCGGTCGGCGGGACGTTGCCCATCCGGTAGACGATCTCCCGCTCCTCCTCCACCGACGGATAGTCGACGAGAACCTTGAAGAGGAAGCGGTCGCGCTGAGCTTCGGGGAGCGGGTAGACGCCCTCGTTCTCGATCGGGTTCTGAGTCGCCATCACCAGGAAGGGATCCGGCATCGAGTACGTCTTGCCGCCGATCGACACGTGTCGTTCGGCCATCACCTCGAGGAGAGCCGACTGCACTTTCGCAGGTGCGCGGTTGATCTCGTCGGCGAGCAGGAAGTTCGCGACGACCGGACCGAGTTCGGTGTCGAACTCCTCGCGGCCCTGGCGGTAGATCCGCGTACCGATGAGGTCGGTGGGCACCAGGTCCGGGGTGAACTGCACGCGGGAGAACGATCCGCCGACGACGCGGGCGAACGTCTCGACCGCGAGCGTCTTCGCAACGCCGGGCACGCCTTCGAGGAGGATGTGGCCACGCGCGAGGAGACCGACGAGAATGCGCTCGACGAGCTGATCCTGGCCGACGATGACGCGCTTGACCTCGTAGATGGCCCGCTCCAGCAGGGCGACGTCGGCGTCGCTCAGCACCGAGGAGTCCGCTCCTGCCGCCGCGGGATCCCCCGTGGCCGCCTTGCCGAGGGAGTGCGATTCGGTCAAACCCGTGCTCCTGTTCCTCTGAACTGCTGTCCGCCGGACTGCGATGCGTCAGCCCTGGACGCGGCCGCGTTCATGCAGCGCGCAGGCCGACGCCCCCATGTGTCTGTGCCAGCCTAGCCGTGCGAACTGAAAAGGTGCCAAGAAGACCTGGCGGGTGTCGGTCGTTCACGAGGCCCGCGCGAACTGCACGACCGTCAGAGCAGACGCACCACGTTGGGCATCGCGCCGTCGGTGCGCAGCGGCGACACCTTGACGACGTCACCCGACTGCGGCGCCTCGACCATCTTGTTGTCACCGAGGTAGAGCGCGACGTGAGCGCTCGCGTTGGGACCGTAGAAGATCATGTCGCCGCGTCGCATCTGCGACAGCGGGAACTGCGGGCCCGAGGTGTACTGGTACCCGGTGTAGTGCGGCAGCTCGATGCCCACGCCGGCGAACGCGTAGATCATCAGGCCGGAGCAGTCGAAACCGATCTTGTTGTAGTCGCCATAGCTGTCGGCGACACCGCCGTCGCGGATGCCCTGTGTCGGACCGTTGGCGTCACCGCCGCCCCAGGCGTACGGAACGTTGAGCTGAGACAACGCGCGGTTGACCGCGATCTCCACGGCTTGCGGTCCGCGGAGTCCGGGCCGGACCATCCCGCCTCCGCCACCGCCGCCGGAGGAACTGCCGAACAGGGTGCCGAGGCTCCCGGAACCGAGCCGCGCGCTGAGGGTGTCGCCACCACTGCTGCCGGTGAGATCCGCACCGCCGACGCCGAGTTCGTTGAGTAACTCGGACTGGGGCAACTGCTGCTGACCGACGAGACCCGCCAGAATCGACTGACCGACATCGATGGCCAGGCGCGCGGCGGCCTCGGCCGCGACAGCCAGTGCCTGATTGTCGGTGGCGGGTGTGGCCGGCAGTGCCTTCAGGGCTCCCTCGGCCGACGGGTCCGTCGGGAAGAGGTTGGTGAGCAGGTCGCTCGCCGACGGCCCCTCGACCGTCTTCTTCGGGACGTATCCGCGGATCGTGTTGAGACGCTTCTGGACCCGGTCGCGTTCACCGACCAGGGTGGCCTTGCGCTTCTGCTGATTCGCGATGGCGGTCTTCGCCTCGGTGACCGCCGCCATGGCATCGACCTTGCGCTGTTCGGCACTCTTGGCCGCGAACGACGCCTGTCGACGGGTGGCTTCCACGGCAGCGAGACGGTTGGCCTTCTGATTCCGCGCGACCTGCAGTCGCCGGATCATCTCCTGCTGCTTCTTGCCGACCTGGTCGATCAGTTTCATGCGGTCGAGCACCGACTGGGGGTCTTCAGAGGACACGTAGTTCGACATCGAGCCCTGCTCTGGCCCTTGCTGGTAGGCCAGACGCGCGAAGCGGTCGAACTCCTTCTGCGCGTCGACGACGGCCTTGCTCGAACGATCGAGTTCGGTCCGCGCTCCGCGCGCGGCCACCGTGGCGAGGCGTCGCTGGGCGAGGGAGTTCTGGAAATCGACGATCGATCGGTTCACGTTCTCCTGGCGGGCCGCGAGCGCCTGATCCAGGTCGGCGATGTCCTGGTTGACCGTCGCGATCCGGTTGATGAGGCCGGAGATGGGCGACTCGGGCGCCTTCTTCGGCGCTGCAGTGGCATGACCCGCGCCGACCGCGCAGATGAGTACGACAGCCAGGGCCGCCGAGACGCGCGCCGGCCACGACGCACCAGTTCTTCCTCGCCTCACCTGGAACTCCTCGCGATGTGTGCGGGGATCTCGCGATCCCCGTTTCGGCGATCGTCCGGGTTTCGAGAACCACGGCGATCACGCACTGCACTTGCGTCACATTGGGCCCTGCAGTGGACACAGCCATCACACGTGACATCAGAACCGTACGTCACATCAACCACACGAGAAAACCTCGTACGAGAATTACAAAGGCGTGATTACCTGCGAAAATGCCGTGAACTGGCGAAAGATCGGACGATCGTCAAGGTCTCGAATTGGCAACAGACCGTACGACACGCCGGCGGAACCATACGGGCGGCTGCAAGCAGGTGTCAGAGCGCCGAGATCGTTTCTCCCTCGGCCGCCGGCCGAACGGACCGAGAGCGGTCCGGACTAGTGATCGGAGGTGGATACCTCACGGCGTCGCGACGATGACTCGTCCGACGCTGCGGCGGTGGCCTGCACGGGCCCCAGGGGTCCCGCGGCCAGGTTCTTGCGGGCGCGGATCTGCCGCACCCTGGCGAGCACGGCACCGCCCGCGACGACGAGGACCAGGAGGATGCCCACGATCGTCCAGTCGACGTTCGGACCCGTCATCGTGTCGATCATCTGACGGGCGGCACCCGCCGGATCGGTGAGCGTCAGCCCGTCGGTGGCCTGCTCCTGCACCACCCGACTGAACTCCGGCGATGAACTGCCGACCGAATTGGGGCCCAGGACGATGACGGTGCCACCGACCTGCTCCTGCAATTGGTTCGCGATGTCGCGATACAAGGTGAAGCGCGGCTGGACCTGGTCGATGACAACGAAGCTCACATCGTGACCCTTGGACTGGGCGTACTCGACCACCTCGAGCATGCCGGGCACCTGCTCGGGGGTCGCGCCGGCCACGCCGTCGTCGGCGATGTCCTGCGACAACGCACCCATGTCGACCCCGACGAGTCCGGTGAGTTCGTTGTTCTCCGCCGGAGCTGCCAGCACCAGCGTCGTCGCCTGCGGACCCATCCGCCACCCCTGCCTCTCGAGATCACCCGGGTTGCGCGGACGTTGACGGCCGGTATCGCGCCGACGTCGAGTGCCCACTCGCCGAACCCCGCCCTGCACCGTACGACACAATGGAGTCGTCTGGGTATTCCGGTTCCGACAGGTCCCCGCCGGCGTGTCCCGGGCGCAAGCTTGGTAACAGTACGCTCGTACTGTTAGACTGGACGATGTTGTCGCGGGTGGCCCTCGCGGACATCCGATGGCGCCGGCGCAGCCCGCCGGTGCAGAACGTCAGACGGCGCGGACACCGACGGAACGGGAGCGACGACCGAGCCCCGGCTCGCCGACGCCCGTCCCGCCCGACCGCAAGTGGATCATCGAGTAATCGCCGGCGCAGCCCGCCGGCACACGAGGAGAGTGGATTTAGACGTGAGTATCAATTCCTTCGGCGCCCGCGGCACGCTGGACGTCGGTGACAACAGCTACGAGATCTACCGTCTGAACGCCGTCGAGGGCACCGGCAAGCTCCCCTACGCGCTCAAGGTCCTGGCCGAGAACCTGTTGCGCACCGAAGACGGCGCCAACATCACCAAAGAACACATCGAGGCGATCGCGAACTGGGATCCGAACGCCGAGCCGAGCGTCGAGATCCAGTTCACGCCCGCCCGCGTGATCATGCAGGACTTCACCGGCGTGCCCTGCATCGTCGACCTCACGACGATGCGTGACGCCGTGCAGGAACTCGGCGGCGACCCCGACAAGGTGAACCCGCTCGCACCCGCCGAGATGGTCATCGACCACTCGGTCATCATCGAGGCCTTCGGCAACGCGCAGGCGTTCGAGCGCAACGTCGAGATCGAGTACCAGCGCAACGAGGAGCGCTACAAGTTCCTCCGCTGGGGCCAGGGCGCCTTCGACGACTTCCGCGTCGTGCCGCCGGGCACCGGCATCGTCCACCAGGTCAACATCGAGCACCTCGCCCGCTCGGTCATGGTCCGTGACGGCGTCGCCTACCCCGACACCTGCATCGGCACCGACTCGCACACCACGATGGAGAACGGCCTCGGCGTCCTGGGCTGGGGCGTCGGCGGCATCGAGGCCGAGGCGGCGATGCTCGGACAGCCGGTCTCGATGCTCATCCCGCGCGTCGTCGGCTTCAAGCTCACCGGTTCGACCAAGCCGGGCGTCACCGCCACCGACGTGGTCCTCACCATCACCGAGATGCTGCGCAAGCACGGTGTGGTCGGCAAGTTCGTCGAGTTCTACGGCAACGGTGTCGGCGAGGTCCCGCTGGCCAACCGCGCCACGATCGGCAACATGAGCCCTGAGTTCGGTTCGACCTGCGCGATGTTCCCGATCGACAACGAGACCATCAAGTACCTCGAGCTCACCGGCCGCAGCGCCGAGACCCTCGCCCTCGTCGAGGCCTATGCCAAGGAACAGGGCATGTGGCTGGAGAAGGACGCCGAGGAGGCCGTCTACTCGGAGTACCTCGAGCTCGATCTCGCCGAGGTCGTGCCGTCGATCGCCGGCCCGAAGCGTCCGCAGGACCGCATCGAGCTGTGGGACGCCAAGAACGCGTTCCGCAAGGACATCCACAACTATGTCGAGAACGGCAACTCGGCCCCGCAGACCAAGCTCGACGAGGCCGTCGAGGAGAGCTTCCCCGCCTCCGATCCGGCCACCCTGTCCTTCGCCGACGACGACGCCGAGCCGCTGCACTCGGCCGCCAACGGCGCCGAGGGCCGCCCGTCCAAGCCGGTGCGTGTGGATTCCGAGGAGCGCGGGTCCATGATCCTCGACCACGGCATCGTGACCATCGCGTCGATCACCAGCTGCACCAACACCTCCAACCCGTCGGTCATGCTGGGCGCCGCCCTGCTGGCGAAGAAGGCCGTCGAGAAGGGCCTGACCTCCAAGCCGTGGGTCAAGACCTCCATGGCCCCGGGCTCGCAGGTCGTCACCGGGTACTACGACAAGTCCGGTCTGTGGCCGTACCTGGAGAAGCTGGGCTTCTACCTCGTCGGCTACGGCTGCACCACCTGCATCGGCAACTCCGGACCGCTGCCGGAGGAGATCTCGAAGGCGATCAACGAGCACGATCTGACCGCCACCGCGGTGCTCTCGGGCAACCGGAACTTCGAGGGTCGCATCAACCCCGACGTGAAGATGAACTACCTCGCGTCGCCGCCGCTGGTCATCGCCTACGCCCTGGCCGGCACAATGGACTTCGACTTCGAGAGCGACGCGCTGGGCAAGGACACCGACGGCAACGACGTCTTCCTCAAGGACATCTGGCCCTCCAACGAGGAGATCGAAGCGACCATCGCGTCGTCGATCTCGCCGGAGCAGTACGCCTCGGATTACGCCGACGTCTTCAAGGGCGACGAGCGTTGGCAGAACCTGCCGACCCCGTCGGGCAAGACCTTCGAATGGGACGACGAGTCCACCTACGTGCGCAAGCCTCCGTACTTCGAGGGCATGCAGCGTGAGCCGTCGCCCGTCACCGACATCAAGGGCGCACGCGTGCTCGCGAAGCTCGGCGACTCGGTGACCACCGACCACATCTCCCCCGCATCGACGATCAAGCCCGGCACCCCCGCCGCGCAGTACCTCGACGCCAACGGTGTGGCACGCAAGGACTACAACTCGCTGGGTGCCCGCCGCGGCAACCACGAGGTGATGATCCGGTCGACCTTCGGCAACATCCGTCTGCAGAACCAGCTGCTCGACGGCGTCTCCGGCGGCTACACCCGCGACTTCACCCAGGAGGGTGCGCCGCAGTCGTTCATCTACGACGCCGCGCAGAACTACGCCGCGCAGAACACGCCGCTCGTCGTGCTCGGTGGCAAGGAGTACGGCACCGGGTCGTCGCGCGACTGGGCGGCCAAGGGCACCAGCCTGCTCGGCGTCAAGGCCGTCATCACCGAGAGCTTCGAGCGCATCCACCGCTCGAACCTCATCGGTATGGGCGTCATCCCGCTCCAGTTCCCCGAAGGCGAGTCGCACAAGTCGCTGGGCCTCGACGGCACGGAGACCTTCGACATCACCGGCATCGAGGAACTGAACTCCGGCAGCACGCCCTCGACGGTGCACGTCACCGCCACCAAGGAGGACGGCTCGACGGTGGAGTTCGACGCCAAGGTGCGCATCGACACCCCGGGTGAGGCCGACTACTACCGCAACGGAGGCATCCTGCAGTACGTGCTGCGCAACATGATCAAGAGCTGACAGGAGGCACTCGACGTGCCCAAGGTCAGTGATGACCGCCTTGCCGCGCGTCGTCGGGAGATTCTCGACGGCGCGCGGCATTGCTTCGCGGAGTACGGATACGACGGCGCCACCGTCAAACGGATCGAAGAGTCCACCGGCTTGTCCCGGGGTGCGATCTTCCATCACTACCGGGACAAGGAAGCGTTGTTCCTCGCCCTGGCTCGCGAGGACGCCGAGCGCATGGCCGACGTCGCTGCCGAGCAGGGCCTGGTGCAGGTCATGCGCGACATGCTCACCCGGCCACAGGATTTCGACTGGCTCGGAACACGCCTGGAGATCGCGCGAAAACTACGGACGGACAACACTTTCCGCGCGGAGTGGGTGTCCTACGCCGCCGAGGTCGAGCAGGCGACGCTCCGCCGCCTCGAACGTGGCCGTCAGGCCGGACGCCTCCGCGAGGACGTCCCGACCGACGTGCTGCTCAACTACCTCGACCTCGTCCTCGACGGTCTGATCACCCGGTTGGCAACCGGCCAGCCCGCCGACGACCTGCACGCCGTGCTGGACCTGGTCGAGGAGTCGGTGCGCGCTCGCGACTGAAGGCCTCACCCACTCCCGGTCAGGATCGTCACGATCTCGCTGATCGAGCGGCCGGCCGACAACCGGTAGGCCCGGACCGCGTCGTCGCCGGTGAGCTGGACGACGGGCTCACCCCTCGTCGTCCAGCGCGCTGTCCCGGCGACCCCCGCCCCCATCGGCCGAAGATCCGGCGCGGGCAGCCGGGGCTCGTCCGGAACGGACAACCCGCGCGCCTGACGCATCCGCTGCCCCGCGGCGGCGATGAGCCACCGTTCGGCGACCGCTGCGGGCCGGATGGACGACATCACCCGGCCCGACCCGTCGAAGGTCATGGTCATGGTGTCGGCGCGCTGTACCCGCCAGGACGATCCGCACAGGTCGAACCGCGCCATCCGATCGTTGTGCAGATCGAACTCCGCACCGAACCCGAGCAACGCCTCGGTGCAGTCGACGGTCAGATATCGTGCCGCGGACTCCCGTTCGCGGCGGCGCTCCTCCTCCTCACGTCGCCGCTCGCCGATCGGTCGATAGTCGCGTTCGAGCGCGAGCCGGTTCGCTGCGGCGCCCTCGGCGAGGCGTCGATGCAACCAGGTGGGATCGATCTGCACGAAGTACCGGTAGTGGATCCGACGCGGCACGCCGTCTGCGGTCACCGGAGCGTCCTCGATCAGCATCTGCACCCCGTGAGCGACCGACCAGACCGCGGTGACCCGGCCGTCGACGTCGGCCACCCAGGACCATCCGCGGGATCGGATCTCCGGCGCGGCCACCGCGAGGACGGCACTCAATTCCGTGCCGGGACGCACGGAGATCCGACGGGCGTGAGACGAGACGTCATCGCCCATCGCCACACTGTCGCGGTCCACCTCGATCTCGAGCGAGTCACTCTCCGGCGACGACGTCACGGCCTGGAGCATATCGCTCGACGAGAGCCCTCCGTCGAGGTGATTCATCCCACAGTTCGCTGGTTGGTAAGGAGTTCCTAACCTTACTTAGCGCAGGTTAAGGTTTCCGTCGTGATCCTCGACAACCCAGGTCCTGCCGTCTCGCGCCGGACCCTCCTCCGCTCTGCCGCCGGCGCCGGAACCCTCGCCGCGCTCGCCGCCACCGGAACCCTCGCCCAGGCGGCACCCCGTCAGACCGCCATCGTCATCGGGACCGGCTTCGGCGGATCGGTCGCCGCGCTGCGCCTCGGCCAGGCGGGATTCGCCACCACCGTGTTCGAACGCGGACGACGCTGGCCGATCCGTCCCGACGGCAACACCTTCGCGGCATTCTCGAGGCCCGACAAGCGTGCCGCCTGGTTCGGCAACCGCGCGGGCGCCAACAGCGCCACCTCGATCCCGGTCGAGCCATACCCGGGAGTTCTCGACCACGTCGTCGGCAACGGTATCGAGGCGGTCTACGGCGCCGGGGTCGGCGGCGGTTCGCTGGTCTTCGGCTCGTTCGCACCCGTACCGCGCAGACAGGACTTCGAGCACGTCTTCCCGGCCGCAGCCGACTACGCCGAACTCGCGGCGACCTACTACCCGCGGGCCAAGCAGGGACTCGGGGTGTCGGCGATGCCCGCCGACATCCTGGCCCACCCCAACTACGTCGGCGCACGGAACTGGCTCAAGGTGATCGCCCGCTACGGTGCGACGCCCCACTTCTTCGACTTCGCGATCGACTGGGACATCGTCCGGGACGAGATCGCCGGGCGCAAGGATCCGTCGGTCATCGCAGGCGAACTGAGCTACGGCGTGAACAGCGGGGCCAAGAAGTCCACGGACCGTACGTATCTGGCCGCCGCCGAGCGCACCGGAAACGTCACGATCAAGCCGATGCACGAGGTCTTCGACATCCGCCCACGTTCGCGTCGCGCGGGATTCGTCGTGACCGCGCGCGTCCGCGACGAACAGGGCCGGACTGTCCGGACGGTGACCGCGGAGGCAGACCACCTGTTCATGGCGGCCGGCTCGTTCCACACCACCCGGATGCTCGTCGAGGCGCGCGCCAAGGGCACGCTCCCCCGGCTGTCGCCGCGTATCGGCGACGGCTTCGGCACCAACGGGGACTTCCTCACCATCCGCACCAACCCGTCCGACGACTTCGGGCTCGTCCAGGGCGGCCCGGGATATGCCCGGATCTACGAGGACGATCTCACCGACACCCCGCTGTCGATGGTCTACCAGGCGACGCCGCTGCCCGCGCCACTCGGCAAGGCGGGGACGACCCACCTCGTCCAGGCGCTCACCGACGAGCGCGGGACCATCGACTTCGATCACGCCACCCGCACAGCGACACTCAACTACCCACATGCGGAGGGCACGAACGACGTCGACCGCCAGGCCACCGCGTTCATCGGACGCTTCCACCAACGCACCGAGGCCCGGTACGGTCGTCCGGCGAACGGCGTTCCCGTCTACACCCGCGCCGTCGGGTTCGGTTCGGCGGGTACGTATCACGGACTCGGCGGTGTCGTGATGAACCACGCGGCCTCGCACGACGGCGCCGTTCGCGGTTACGACAACCTGTATGTCGTTGACGGTTCGTTCGCGCCCGGTGCGGTCGGACTGGTCAATCCCGCGCTGACGATCACCGCTCTGGCCGAGCGCACGATGGACAGGTTCCTCACCACGCAGCGCCCCTGAGAAATCGGACACGAGGCTAGGGTAATGTGACTCACGACACCCCGAACGATCGTTAGATAAAAGCCGTTCGGGGTGACCGTCCCTCCGTCTCAATCTCGTCTCGAGGAGTGCACCCTTGTTCCCAGGAGTCTTCGCGAAGTCCACCCCGGACAAGCCCGCGATCATCCGTGCCGCCACCGGTGAGCAGCTGACCTACCGGCAACTGGACGAGAATTCGACTCGGCTGGCCAACTATCTCGAGTCGCTCGGGCTCGAGCGCGGCGACAACATCGCGGTGGTGTCGGCCAACGACCTGCACGTCTTCGAGGTGTACTGGGCCGCCCTGCGCAGCGGACTGTATGTGACCGCCGTGAACCACCATCTCACCGCCGCGGAGACCAACTACATCCTCGGCGACTGCAACGCCCGGGTGCTCTTCGCCGGGGCGTCGGTCGTCGACGCGGTCTCGGCCAGCGGCGAGATCGAGGCCCTCACCGGACCCGGGCGGCGGCTGGCCTGGGGCGGCGACCTCGACGGCTTCGAGAACTACGACAAGATCCTGGCCGACGCCTCGCCCGAACCCCGCACCGACCAGCCGCGCGGAACCGACATGCTGTACTCGTCGGGCACCACCGGCCGCCCGAAGGGCATCAAGACGCCGATGCCCGAGGGGCAGGTGGACGAGGTGCCGGACATGTACACGGCGATCTTCGCGCCCATGTACGGCTACGACGAGACGGCCGTCTACCTCTCCCCCGCGCCGCTGTATCACGCTGCGCCACTGCGCTATTGCGGCATGACGAACTCCGTCGGCG
Source organism: Gordonia sp. NPDC058843 (assembly GCF_042743165.1). Classification (NCBI taxonomy): domain Bacteria; kingdom Bacillati; phylum Actinomycetota; class Actinomycetes; order Mycobacteriales; family Gordoniaceae; genus Gordonia; species Gordonia sp. NPDC058843. The sequence goes on along the minus strand of NZ_JBHYNC010000003.1, from coordinate 60,668 downwards.
GCACGGTCGTGATGATGGATCGCTTCGATCCGGAGGCGGCTCTCGCGGCCATCGAGAAGTACAAAGTGACCCACAGCCAGTGGGTGCCGACCATGTTCATCCGCATGCTCAAGCTGCCCGACGACGTCCGCACCAAGTACGACGTCAGCAGCCTGAAGATCGCCGTCCACGCGGCCGCGCCGTGTCCGGTCGAGGTCAAGCGGGCGATGATCGAGTGGTGGGGCCCGGTGATCCACGAGTACTACGCATCGACCGAGGCTGCGGGAGCCACCTTCATCGGACCGCAGGAGGCGCTCGACCACCCCGGCTCCGTGGGCAAGCCGCTGCTCGGCGTGGTCCACATCTGCGACGAGGACGGCAAGGAACTGCCCACCGGCGAGGTCGGCCAGGTGTACTTCGAGCGCGAGGACGTGGCCTTCCAGTACCACAACGACCCGGAGAAGACGCGCAGCGCCCAGCACCCCGAGCACGAGAACTGGTCGACGACAGGCGATGTGGGCTATGTCGACGAGGAGGGGTATCTGTACCTCACCGACCGCAAGGCCTTCATGATCATCTCCGGCGGCGTGAACATCTACCCGCAGGAGGCCGAGAACGTCCTCATCAACCATCCGGCCGTCTTCGACGTCGCAGTCATCGGGGTTCCCGACGCCGATCTCGGCGAAGTGGCCAAGGCCTGCGTCCAGCTCGCCGAGGGCCAGGAGCCCACGGACGAACTCGCCGAGGACCTGATCACCTTCACCAAGAACACCATCGCCGCGTACAAGGCCCCGCGGTCGGTCGACTTCGTCGACGATCTGCCACGGACACCCACCGGGAAACTCGTGAAGGGCGACCTGCGCAAGAAGTACTGGCCTGCGAGTTGACGCTGATGCCCACCGCTCCCTGATCCGAAAGAACCGCATAACCCCTGGTCCCTAATCCGAAAAAACCGCATACCCCTGGTCCCTAATCCGAAAGAACCGCATAACCCCTGGTCCCTGAGGTGCGAGGAGCGCTAGCGACGAGCCTCGAAGGGCCTGGTGAGACACGTTGCGAGACCCTTCGTGGCTCGCTTCGCTCGCACCTCAGGGAGCAGAGGGGGGTCTTTCGTGGTCCACGACGGCCGCCAGGCCGCAGATACTGAGGAGCGAGCTTGCGAGCGTCACCAAGGGTCAGGCCAGCTCGATGAGCTCCTGATACTCGTCGCTCCAGTGGTCCTCGGTGCCGTCCGGCAGCAGGATGACGCGTTGCGGGTCGAGAGCCGCGGCGGCGCCGGGGTCGTGGGTCACCAGAACGACCGCGCCGGTGTAGCTGCGGAGGGCGTCGAGGACCTGTTCTCGCGAGATCGGGTCGAGGTTGTTGGTGGGCTCGTCGAGAAGCAGCACGTTCGCCGCCGAGGACACCAGCCCCGCCAGTGTGAGGCGGGTCTTCTCGCCACCGGAGAGCGTGCCCGCCGGCTGATCGAGTTGCGCACCGCTGAACATGAAGGCGCCCAACAGACTTCGGAGGTCCTGCTCACCGGCATCGGGCGCCGCGTGCCGGATGTTCTCCCACACCGAAGCCCGGTCGTCGAGCGTGTCGTGTTCCTGCGCGAAGTAGCCGATCTTCAGGCCGAATCCAGGCTCGAGCTGTCCTGTGTCCGGTGTCTCCACTCCGGCGAGCATTCTCAGCAGCGTCGTCTTGCCCGCGCCGTTGAGCCCCAGCACCACGACCCGGCTGCCCTTGTCGATCGCCAGGTCGACGCCGGTGAAGATCTCCAGCGAGCCGTAGCTCTTCGACAATCCGGACGTCATCAGCGGCGTCTTGCCGCACGCTGCAGGTTCGGGGAACCGGATTCGGGCGGTGCGGTCGGCCACCCGCTCGTCGTCGAGCGCGTCGATCATCCGCTCGGCCCGCTTGAGCATGTTCTGCGCGGCAGTCGCCTTGGTGGCCTTGGCACCCAACTTCGCGGCCTGTGTGCGCAACGCGGAGGCCTTCTTCTCCGCGTTGGCCCGTTCGCGGCGGCGGCGCTGCTCGTCGGTCGCCCGGGCATCGAGGTAGCGCTTCCAGCTCATGTTGTAGATGTCGGCCTCACCGCGGACCGCGTCGAGGAACCAGACCCGGTTCACCACGTCGGCGAGCAGGTCGACATCGTGGCTGATCACCACGAGACCGCCCTCGTGGTTCTGCAGGAAGCTGCGGAGCCACGCGATCGAATCGGCGTCGAGGTGGTTGGTCGGCTCGTCGAGCAACAGAGTGGTGTCGGATTTTCCCGAGCCATCAGAGGCGGCGAAGAGAATCCGGGCGAGTTCGATACGACGGCGCTGACCACCGGACAGCGTGCGCAGCGGCTGCTCGAGAACCCGGTCGGGCAATCCGAGACTGCTGCAGATCCGTGCGGCCTCGGACTCGGCGATGTATCCACCCAGAGCCGCGAACCGCTCCTCGAGTCGCCCGTAGCGAGCCACTGCCTTGTCGCGCAGCTTGTCGTCGGCCGCCTCGGCCATCGCCGCCTGCTGCTTCTCCATGTCGCGCAGGATCTCGTCGAGCCCGCGCGCGGAGAGCACCCGATCCTTGGCCAAGACATCGAGGTCGCCCTCTTTCGGGTCCTGCGGGAGGTATCCGAGCTCACCGGACCGGCGGATCGACCCGGCATACGGCTCGGTCTCACCCGCCAGGATGCGCAACGTGGTGGTCTTGCCCGCACCATTGCGGCCGACGAGACCGATCCGGTCGCCGGGCTGGATACGTAGGGCGTCGCCGGGCGCCGACAACAGGGTCCGAGCGCCCGCTCGTACCTCAAGGTCGGTCGCGGTGATCACGACGGTCCAGTCTACCGGTGCCGGACCAGTGGTTTGTCCACCCGCGGTCGCTGACCCGCGCGACCGAGTCGACCCGCGGTGACACGGTGGACCGATACGGTGTGGGACGTGACGCAATCCACAACGATTCCGCAGAACTTCCCGCAGTCCTCCGACCTGACCGGCCGCTCGGCGCTCGTCACCGGTGCCAGTCGCGGCATCGGCGAGGCCATCGCCACCGAACTCGCTCGACGCGGCGCCTCGGTCGTCATCACGAGCCGCAAGGCCGAACCACTCGAGGACGCGGCCGGTCGGATCCGGGACGCGGTGCCCGGCGCGACGGTATCGGCGTGTGCCGGCAACACCGGCGACGCCGACGACAGGGCCGCCGCGGTGGCCGCCGCCGTCGCGCAGGGCGGCGGCATCCACATCCTCGTCAACAACACCGGCATCGCACCGCTTGCCGGTCCGCTGATGGGCGCCGACCTCGCCGCGTACCGCAAGACCTTCGACACCAACGTGGTCGCCGCCCTGGGGTTCGTCCAGGAGGCGTATCGAGCAGGCATGAAGGACACCGGTGGTTCCGTCGTCAACATCTCGTCGGTCGCCGGCTTACGGTCCACGGGTGTCATCGCGGCCTACGGGACGTCCAAGGCCGCACTGATCCGACTCACCGCCGAACTGGCGTGGGAACTCGGCCCGACCATCCGCGTCAACGCGATCGCACCGTCGATCGTGCGAACCAAGTTCGCGTCGGTGTTCACCGAGGGCGACAACGAGGCACGCGCCGCCGCGTCCTATCCGATGAAGCGCATCGGCGAACCCGAAGATGTCGCCCGCGCGGTCGCGTTCCTCGCGAGCGACGAATCGGCGTGGATCACCGGCGAGACCCTCGCCGTCGACGGTGGCATGCTGGCCACCGGCGGTTCATGACGTTCCGGCTCGACGACATGGTCCCGTCCGGATCGCCGCCGGTGACGAAGGACGGGGTGTGAGCTCCGGAGTCATCGTCGCGGGGGCCGGACCCGCCGGCCGCGCCCTCGTCCACCGATTGGCACATGCCGGCGTATCGGTCACGCTGGTGGACCCGTCTCCCGACCGGACCTGGCGGTCCACCTTCGCCTGCTGGTCCGACGAGCTGCCCGACTGGATCGAGCCGTCCGCCGTCGCCGCCCGGACCGAACGGGTCGGGGTCGCCGGTCGCGGCCTCGAGGAGGTGGCCCGCGGCTACACCGTCTTCGACACGCCCGGCCTCCAGCGGTCACTCACCCTCGACGGGGTTCCGATCAGGACCGCACGCGTGGTCGAGATCGACGGCGAGCGGGTCCATCTCGATGACGGAACCGTGCTGACCGGCGACGCAGTGGTCGACTGCCGCGGTGCGCTCCCCCATGACGCTCCTCGACAGACGGCGTACGGGATCGTCGTCGATGCACGGACAGCTGCGCCGATCCTGGCCGGACACGAAGCGCTGCTGATGGATTGGCGGGGCGGCGCGACTGACCGCCGGGCGCTGCCGTCGTTCTTGTACGTCGTACCCCTCGGCGGGGGCGAGTACCTCCTCGAGGAGACCTGCCTCGCCGGCTATCCCGCATTGGGTCTCGACGAGCTCGAGCGGCGTCTCGCCGACCGTCTGGACGGGATGCCGTCGGAGATCCTGCGGGTCGAGCACGTCGATTTCCCGCTGACCGGCTCGTCGCCACAACCGTGGCGCGACACCACGTTCCGGTTCGGCGCCGCGGGCGGATTCAAGAACCCGACAACGGGTTACAGCGTCGCGACTTCCCTGATGTGCACGGACGCGGTGGTGTCGGCTCTGGCCGCGGGCCGCGACCCCGCCGCGGATCTGTGGCCGTCCTCCACCCGCGCGGTACACAACCTGCGTCTGCGCGGACTCAGCGCGCTGCTCCGGCTGAGCCCTGCACAGACCATCGCCTTCTTCGAGGCGTTCTTCGCGATGCCCATTGCCGCACAACGCAGTTACCTGAGCGGTCGCGACGATCTCACCGGCACCATGGGCGCGATGACCCGGGTCATCAAGGCCGTCGACATGCGCACCCGCGCAGTGGTCGCGCGCGGTGCCATGTCGACTCCGGCATGGGCAGGCGACGCCGAGTGACCCGGTCGGGGATCCGATCCGGTCAGGGTTGCGCGCGCAGCGACGGCGCCATGATCTCTTCGATGGGCCCCGACAGGTACCGGGCGTACCGGCCTGTCAGGTGGAACCTGCCGGAGTACACCAGCTGATCGGCGATCACTGCCGGGCAGATCTCGGTGCAGAACCAAGGGTCGACGTCGATGAAGGTCTGGCCAGTGATCTCCGCGGCACCCGACCAGCCCGACTGGACCGGGAGAGCCTGCGACGCCGGCTCAGCGCATCGGGTGAGGTCGGTGGGATCGGCCGCCACGCACTCCGACGGACTCTCCGCCGGACGCGGGATACCGCCGAGCAGATAGGCTTTCGTGCCGGCGGGCAGCTCGTTGATCGTTGTCACCAGTCCGTCGCGCCAGATCTGTGGAGTGGTGTCCCGCCCGGGTCCCTGGTTGCCGCCGTCGTGCCAGCCGGCCATGACGACGATCTCCGCCTTCTCCCGGCCGATGGTCTCCATCCGCCAATCCTGCCAGTCGTCACATTCGGTGTAGGCCCGTTTGAGCTGCCACTGGTAGTAGGTCAGTGCAGCGGGGCCGCAGTTGCTCTTGGTCAATGCGAGAACTCGCCACCCGTTGCGCTTGCCGATGAGGTCGAACGCCGAGTGCCACATCGATGCCGCCGAGTCGCCGATGAGCGCCATGGTCCGGTTGCTGGTGGTGTCCCCGAGAATGCATGGTCCGATGTCGTCGAGCCGACCGACTTCCAGCGGCGGTTCGCAGTCCTCGACCGACCACTGGTCGGAGTAATCACCGCTGGCCGCCAGCAACTCGTCACTGGTGATGGTCGGCGGCAGGTCCCGCAGCGCAGTTGCGGCCCGGACCGCTGCCAGGACGTCGGTGGTCGACACCGCCGGGACGGTCTCCGATTCCGTACTCGTCGCGGCGCCCGACCGTTCGGGAACCGCCTGACATCCGCCCACCATCACGGCAGCACACAACGACACGGCCGCCACGACCTTGGCGGTGGCTCTCCTGGTCATCCGACGATCCTTTCGCAAAACACTCTCAGAACAGTTGCTGGACAAGGGGAATCGGGAGTGCCCAGCGGTAGCGCTCGAAGGCTGCGGCCGCGAACACGACGGCGACGCTCGCCGGGATGATGGCCAGACTCCACCACGGACGGTCGGCGAGGGCGCGCGACCGGCGGATCGGGTTCTCGAAGGCGTGGTACATGCCCGCCGCACACACGACGGTCGCACCGATGAGGAGCAGTTGAACCGGCAGGGTGAAGTCGGCACCGATGCGGGCAGCGGCGATGGTGAACAGCGGCCAGTGCACGAGATACAGCGAATAGGAGATGTCCCCGAGGTAGACGAGCACGCGCGCGCCCAGCACGGACACGGGAGCGGCGCGCTGCGTACGCATTCCGGTGATCAGGACCGCAGCGGTGCCGAGCACCGGGATGACGGCGATCCACCCCGGGAAGCCTCCGGTGTCGTCGAGGGCCACCACCGACCAACCGATGGCCACGAACCCGGCCCAGGCGAGTGCGGTGGCCACGGCCTGCCGCGCGACGACCCTGGTGGTCAGCCACGGTCTTGCGACGGCGAGCAGACAGCCGACCGCGAGCTCCCAGGCGCGGGTGAAGGGCGAGAAGAACGCTTCGACCCCGTTGACCGGGGTCAGCACGATCGAGTACAGGTAGCTCGCCAGCGCGAGCACGACCAGAACCCCGACGAGCAACTGCCGCAGAGTGACCAGTCTCGTCCGCGCTGCAACGCCGAGCGCCAGGATCATCAGCAGTGGCCAGACCAGGTAGAACTGCTCCTCGACCGCCAGCGACCAATAGTGTTGCAGCGGCGAGGGATCGCCGCCGAGCCGGGCATAGTCGGACCCGGTCTCGATGAAATGGAAGTTCGCGAGGAACAGCGATGCGGCTGTGGCATCCGGTAACACCCGAGCGCCCCGGACGAAGTTCGTGAACTCGAATGTCGCGACGACGGTGAGCACGATCACCAGGGTTGCGGCAGGCACGATTCGTCGAGCACGCGCGGCGTAGAAGCCGAGGAACCAGGCGCCACGCGATTCGGTGGGCCGCCGCAGAAGCATCTCGGTGATGACGTACCCGGAGATCACGAAAAAGACGTCGACCCCGACGAAACCGCCTGGGAAGCCCGGCATTCCGACATGGTCGAGAATGACCACCAGAACCGCGACCGCGCGCAGGCCCTGGACGACGGGGCTGCGGTGCCGTCGGGAGGATGCGGGCTGTTCGTCGCGCGCGGCGCCGACTGCAATTGCCACCGGCCCTGCCTTCGCTCCCCTGTGAGCTACCTGTGCAGCTCCTGGAGGGAAGCTAGCATGCAGGTTAGGCTAACCTCAAACTGTCGGCCTTGAGCGGACGGGCGATCGCAACCAGAGAAGCGCTTTCTGTATCCAGCGCGCAGATAACCGGACGTAGCGATTTTGTGCCGAGTACTTTTGGCGTCAACTGGGGGCCTCACGATCACGAGTACTGTCCCGGAACTTGACCGGCTGGATGTCAACGATCACAACCCTGTCGGGGGTGCTCGCGGGCACGTGCCGTCCTCCCGCGCAGACGAGTGCAAGGCGGAGCGGGCGCAACACAGGCGTCAGCTCCGCAGGGCCCGCCACCGCCGGATCACTTCGTCGACGTCGACGGTGTGCACGACGACGCTGTGCGGCAGCATCATCTGACGCGACGCCAGATGTGCCTCGCGCACACGGCGGTTGAAATCGGTCAGAATGTCCCGGACGGCGTTCTCGTCGGCGATGTCGCGCAGCGACTCCGGAAAGTCCTGTGCCTCCCGGCGCAATTGCAGCGGCGCCGGAAGCAGCGCCGACGAATCCAGGTTCTCATCGCGAATCTTGCGTTTGACCCACCAATCGGGATCGTCGCTGTCAGTGAGATCGAGCGGCTTGCCAGCACCCGGCAGATCATCGAACTCGCCGCGTTCGGTGGCCTCGCGGATCATCCGCTCGACGCGCGACTCGAAACGCCTCATGCGATCGCAGCCGGTGAATGATGCCAGACCGTCGGTTTAAACGGTGAAGCCGAGGGCGCGGAGCTGCTCGCGACCGTCGTCGGTGATCTTGTCGGGCCCCCACGGCGGCAGCCACACCCAGTTGATCTCCAGTTCGGTGCACAACCCGCTGCTGACGAGTGCGCCGCGGGACTGGTCCTCGATCACATCGGTCAGCGGACATGCCGCGGAGGTGAGGGTCATGTCGATCTTGGCGACCGCATCGTCGGTCACCTCGATGCCGTAGACCAGTCCGAGGTCGACGACGTTGATCCCCAGTTCGGGGTCCACCACGTCGCGCATGGCCTCTTCGACATCCTCGATCGCCGGTAGCGAGGTCGCCGGTGCCGGCGGCGTCCCCGTCACCCCGGTGTCGGTCGGGGCCGGGTCGGTGGTCACTGTGTCGTCACTCATGCTGTCTCCGCTCGTGTCTCATGACTGTCCATCGTCTGCGCGAGTGCGTCCTTGAAGGCCATCCAGCCCAGGAGTGCGCATTTGACGCGCGCCGGGTACTTGCTCACCCCGGTGAAGGCGATGCCGTCGCCGATGACGTCCTCGTCACCGGCGTCCTTACCGCGTGAGGTCATCATCGCGTTGAACGACGCGACGGTGGCCAGGGCTTCGCCGACCGATTGGCCGACGATGAGGTCGTGCAGCACCGACGTCGACGCCTGCGAGATCGAACATCCCTGTCCGTCGTAGGACACATCGTCGATGGTCGAGCCGTCGTCGGACACCGCCACGCGCAACGTCACCTCGTCTCCGCAGGTCGGGTTGACGTGGTGGACCTCCGCGCCGAACGGTTCGCGGAGTCCGCGGCCGTGCGGGTGTTTGTAGTGGTCCAGGATCACTTCCTGGTACATCTGTTCCATCCGCATCGCTCAGACCGTCCCGAAGAACTTCTGCGCCTTGACGATCGCGGCGCCGAGCGCATCGACCTCGGCGAACGTGTTGTACGCGGCGAAGGATGCACGAGCGGTGGCGGCGACGCCGAAGCGACGATGCAGCGGCCACGCGCAGTGGTGGCCGACCCGGATGGCCACGCCTTCGTCGTCGAGGATCTGACCGAGGTCGTGGGCGTGGATGCCGTCGACGAGGAACGACACCGCTCCCCCGCGGTCCGCAGAGGTGGCCGGACCGACGATGCGCAGACCCTCGATGGCGCCGAGCACCTCGAGTGCGCGTTCGGTGAGGTCATGTTCGTGGGCGGCCACCGCGTTCATACCGAGGGTCTCGAGGTAGCGGACAGCCGCGCCGAGTCCGACGACCTGCGAGGTCATGGGAACACCGGCCTCGAAGCGCTGCGGCGCAGGCGCGTAGGTCGACACCTCCATGGTGACCGTCTCGATCATCGAACCGCCGGTGATGAACGGGGGCAGCGCATTCAGCAGGTCGGCCTTGCCGTAGAGGGCTCCGACCCCGCTGGGTCCGAACATCTTGTGCCCGGAGAAGGCGGCGAAGTCGACGTCGAGTGCCGGGAAGTCGACCGGCATGTGCGGTACCGACTGGCACGCGTCGAGCACGACCAGCGCGCCGACAGCGCGCGCCCGGGCGACGAGCTCGGGCACATCGGCGACCGCGCCGGTCACGTTCGACTGATGGGTGAACGCGACGATCTTCACCGTCTCGTCGAGCACCAGCGAGTCGAGGTCGATCCGGCCGTCGTCGGTGACCCCGTACCAGCGCAGAGTCGCACCTGTGCGGCGGCAGAGTTCCTGCCACGGCACGAGATTGGCGTGATGTTCCAGCTCCGTCACGACAACGGTGTCGCCGGGTCCGAGCGGTGCACCACCCAGAACGGGAGCCGAGCGCGGGTCGCCGAGGGTGTAGGCCACCAGGTTCAGCGCCTCGGTCGCGTTCTTGGTGAACACGAGCCGCTCGGACGACGCCCCGACGAACTGTGCGATGACCTCGCGCGCGTCCTCGTAGGCGTCGGTCGCCTCCTCGGCGAGCTGATGGGCACCCCGGTGCACGGCGGCGTTGTGGTGGGTGAGGAAGTACCGCTCGGCGTCGAGTACCTGGACCGGCCGCTGTGAGGTCGCGCCCGAATCCAGGTACACCAGCGGCTTCTCGTCACGCACCGTGCGAGACAGGATCGGGAAGTCGGCCCGCAGCGCGGCGACGTCGAGTGCCGACGCGGTCACCTCGGTCGAGAGTGTCACCAGAGCACCTCCTGTGCTGAGGTAGTCGGAACGGTCGAGAATTCCGGGCGGGCGAGAGGGTCTCAGACGGCCTTGGCCGCAGAGGTGAAGCGCTCGTAGCCCTTCTCCTCGAGCACGTCGGCCAGCTCGGAACCGCCGGACTCGACGACTCGGCCGTTGACGAACACGTGCACGAAGTCGGGCTTGATGTAGCGCAGGATACGGGTGTAGTGCGTGATCAGGAGGACGCCGCCGTTGTCGCGCTCCTTGTAGCGGTTGACGCCCTCGCTCACCACGCGCAGCGCGTCGACGTCGAGGCCGGAGTCGGTCTCATCCAGGATTGCGATGCGCGGCTTGAGCAGGTCGAGCTGGAGGATCTCGTGGCGCTTCTTCTCACCGCCGGAGAATCCCTCGTTGACGCTCCGCTCCGAGAACGACGGGTCGATGTCGAGCGCGGTCATCGCCTCCTTGGTCTCCTTGACCCAGTGACGCAGCTTCGGCGCCTCACCACGCACGGCCGTGACGGCGGTGCGCAGGAAGTTCGACATCGAGACCCCGGGGACCTCGACCGGGTACTGCATCGCCAGGAACAGGCCCGCGCGGGCGCGCTCGTCGACGCTCATCTCGAGGACGTCTTCGCCGTCGAGGGTGATCGATCCGGAGGTCACCTCGTACTTGGGATGGCCGGCGATGGCATAGGACAGCGTCGACTTGCCGGAACCATTGGGTCCCATGATGGCGTGGGTCTCGCCCGACTTCACGGTCAGGTCGACACCCTTGAGGATGTGAATGGGCTCGGCGTCGGTGTCGCTCTGGACGACGTCGACGTGCAGGTCACGGATTTCCAGTGTGGTCATGTCGGTTCTTTCTCAGGCTGTGGAATGTTCGTGGGCTGGCGCGACGGGCGGTCAGGCGCCGGCGATCTCGAGCTCGCGTTCGACTGCGGCGGAGAGACGTTCGCGGAGTTCCGGGACACCGATCTTGGCGATCACCTCGCCGAAGAAGCCACGGATGACCAGGCGACGCGCCTGATCCTCCGGGATACCGCGGGCCTGGAGGTAGAACAGCTGCTCGTCGTCGAATCGTCCGGTGGCACTCGCGTGGCCTGCCCCGACGATCTCGCCGGTCTCGATCTCGAGATTCGGCACCGAGTCGGCCCGGGCATTGTCGGTGAGCACCAGGTTGCGGTTGAGTTCGAAGGTGTCGGTGCCCTCGGCCTCGGCCCGGATGAGCACGTCGCCGATCCACACGGTGTGGGCCTCGCGGGAGCGGTCGCCCGACGTATCACCCTGCAGCGCACCCTTGTAGACCACGTTGGACCGGCAGTGCGGCTGACTGTGATCAACGAGGAGACGCTGCTCGAGGTGCTGGCCGGCGTCGGCGAAGTACAGACCCCACATCTCGACGTCGCCACCGGGCGCGTCGTAGTGGACGATCGGTGACAGCCGAACGAGGTTGCCGCCGAAGCTGATCGCGAAGTGGCGGACCACGGCGTCACGGCCCACGCGCACGTGGTGCGTGGCGACGTGCACCGCGTCATCCGCCCAGTCGTGGACGTTGACCACGGTGAGCGCTGCGCTGTCGCCGACGACGAACTCGACGTTCTCGGCGAAGGTTCCGCTGCCCTGCTGGTCGAGGACGACCACCGCGCGGGCGAACGCCTCGAGGCGGATCTGGATGTGACCGAACCCGGTCTCACCCTCGCCGGGACCGGTCACCGTGATGGTGACCGGGTCGGCGAGCTCGACTTCGCGGCCCACGGTCACCACGGTCGCCTGCGTGAACGACGAGTACGCCTGTGCGGCAACACGGTCGAACGGCACGCCGCCCTCGCCGAGACGCTTGTCGTCCCGGCCGACGGTCTCGACCGTCACGCCGTCGGAATCCCCGGGGGTGGTCACCTCCACGCCCGCCTCCGCGGTCCGCTGCGCGGACCCGTCGTGCAGACCGCGCAACCGACGGAACGGGGTGAAGCGCCAGGCCTCCTCGCGAGGACTGGGCACCTCGAACGCGTTGACATCGAACGAGGTGAACAGCTCACCCTTGTTGACGACGGGCGCCTGGGAACCAGGGGTGGACACGGGCAGTGTGGGATCGGCCATCAGCCGACAGCTCCTTCCATCTGAAGCTCGATCAGGCGGTTGAGCTCGAGCGCGTATTCCATCGGGAGTTCCTTGGCGATCGGCTCGACGAAGCCGCGGACGACCATCGCCATCGCCTCGTCCTCGGTGAGGCCACGGCTCATGAGGTAGAAGAGCTGGTCGTCGCTCACCTTGGACACGGTCGCCTCATGTCCCATCGTCACGTCGTCCTCGCGGATGTCGACGTAGGGATAGGTGTCGCTGCGGGAGATCGTGTCGACGAGCAGCGCATCGCATTTCACCGTCGAGCGGCTTCCGTGAGCGCCGTTGTTGATCTTGATCAGACCGCGGTAGGACGCGCGTCCGCCACCGCGGGCCACCGACTTGGAGACGATGTTGCTCGAGGTGTTCGGAGCGAGGTGCACCATCTTGGAACCGGTGTCCTGGTGCTGTCCGGGACCCGCGAACGCGACCGAGAGGACCTCGCCCTTGGCGTGCTCACCGGTCAGCCACACGGCCGGGTACTTCATGGTGACCTTGGAGCCGATGTTGCCGTCGACCCACTCCATGGTGGCGCCGGCCTCGGCCTTGGCTCGCTTGGTGACCAGGTTGTAGACGTTGTTCGACCAGTTCTGAATGGTCGTGTAGCGGCACCGGCCGCCCTTCTTCACGATGATCTCGACGACCGCGGAGTGCAGTGAATCCGTCTTGTAGATCGGCGCGGTACAGCCCTCGACATAGTGCACGTAGGCACCCTCGTCGACGATGATCAGCGTGCGCTCGAACTGGCCCATGTTCTCGGTGTTGATCCGGAAGTAGGCCTGCAGCGGGATGTCGACGTGGACGCCCGGCGGCACATAGATGAACGAGCCGCCCGACCACACCGCGGTGTTGAGTGCGGAGAACTTGTTGTCACCCGCGGGGATGACGGTCCCGAAGTACTGCTGGAAGATCTCCGGGTGCTCTTTGAGCGCGGTGTCGGTGTCGAGGAAGATGACGCCCTGCTGCTCGAGGTCCTCGCGGATCGAGTGATAGACGACCTCGGACTCGTACTGCGCCGCGACACCGGAGACCAGCCGCTGCTTCTCCGCCTCGGGGATGCCCAGCTTGTCGTAGGTGTTCTTGATGTCTTCGGGCAGGTCGTCCCACGTGGCGGCCTGCTTCTCGCTGGAGCGCACGAAGTACTTGATGTTGTCGAAGTCGATACCCTCGAGACCCGCACCCCAGCCGGGCATGGGCTTCTTGTCGAAGATCTTCAGCGCCTTGAGGCGCTGTTCGAGCATCCACTCGGGTTCGCTCTTCTTCGCCGAGATGTCGGCGACGACCGCCGGTGACAGTCCGCGCTTGGCGCTCGCGCCCGCGACGTCGGAGTCGGCCCAGCCGTAGCCGTACTTGCCGAGGGCGGCGATCGTCTCCTCTTGGGTGAGGGGCGCCGCGGGGGTCGGGGTGGCCGGATCGGTGACAGTCATCGCGTGGCCTTTCGGGTTGTCATGGCGTTCGGTGTCGGTGCAGAGGTCGCGCGGCGCGATACGGGCTGGATATCGAGGTCCGCCGCGGCCCCTGGTCGATCGGGTCTGTCCTCGTGCGCCCCACCCGGCGGCGGGTGGATCGGCACATGGGTCGTGCAGGCGCAGTCACCGTTGGCGATGGTCGCCAGGCGCTGGACGTGCGTGCCGAGGAGTTCGGTGAAGACCGCGGTCTCCGCCTCACACAGCTCCGGGAACTCGGTGGCGACGTGCGCCACCGGGCAGTGGTGCTGGCAGATCTGCAGGCCGGTCCCGACCTGACGTGTGTTGGTCGAGTACCCCGCGCTGGTGAGGGCATCGGCGATCTCGTCGACCGTGTCGGCCACCGTCACCGGATCGGTGCTGGGACGGACATCGGCCACGATGCGTTCGACGCGTTCGCGGGCGAATTCGGCGACCGCGTCCGTGCCTCCGAGGTCACGGAGCTTGCGCATGGCCGCGCCCGCGAGGTCGTCGTATGCGTGCCGCATCTTGCCGCGCCCGGTGGCGGTGAGCTGGAAGTACTTCGCGGGTCGGCCCCGGCCGCGCTGGCCGAATCCCGGCGAGGCGACTTCGATGTCTCCCGCACCTTCGAGGGCGTCGAGGTGGCGTCGGACTCCGGCCGCCGAGATCCCGAGACGCTCGCCGATCTCACCCGCGGTGAGGGGTCCGTCCTCGACGAGCAAGGTGACCACGGCCTCACGCGTCTGACCGTCGTGGTGCGTGTCGGCGGCACCGGTCGTTCCAGCGACGCCCGTACCAGCGGAGGGCACGGCGCCGGCACTGTCCGAAGACAGCACAACATCGTTCCGCATGGTTTTCACAACACGAGTGTGACGTAATTGCTTCCCACCTGCCAGCAAGGGTGCCCTTAGCGCAGGGGGTCGTCGGGCCACCACGTCCGGCTATTACAGTCGTCGTGTGCCCGAAACCACAGCTCCGCGCCGCGTGCCGGACTACTTCGGACTCGTGTGGACCCGGTTGCTCGCCGTGCTGAACTACCTCGGACTGCGCAAACAGCGCCCCGCCGACACCGCTCCCGCCGACACCGACCGCGGCGACTACGGCAAGACGCTCGCCCGTCTGCACGACGACGAGCGCGAGGTCGGACCGCTCAACGCCGAGGAGACCCGTCGGTTGCGCCGCATCAAGCTGTTCGGCGCCACGGGTTCGGTCCTCATCCTCATCGGCGCCCTCGGGACCGGTGCGGTACCCGTGCTGCAGAACCCGGTGGCCGGGATGCGGGTCCTGTCGTTGCCGTCACGAATGTTCGGTACCGCCCTCGCGTTGTCGATCGGTGGTGCGATCACTCTGGTGGTCGCGTGGCTGCTGCTCGGACGGTTCGCGGTCGGCCGGTTCAGCGTCGAGGTGCGTCACGGCCGGAGCCCCGAGCGCCGCATGAGCCGGCGCCAGGCCGATCGGACCCTCATGCTGTGGATCGCGCCGATCATCGTGGCGCCCCCGCTGCTCAGCAAGGACATCTATTCGTATCTTGCGCAGAGCGCGATCGCGTTCCGCGGCATGGACCCCTACTCGGTGAGCCCGGTCCGTGGGCTGGGGGTCGACCACATCCTGACCAGGTCGGTCCCCAACCTGTGGCGCGACACCCCGGCGCCCTACGGTCCGTTCTTCCTCTGGATCGGTGAGGGCATCACCAAGGTCACCGGCGACAACATCACCGCCGCGATCTTCCTGCACCGCATCGTCGCGCTGACCGGCGTCGCCCTCATCGTCTGGGCACTCCCGCGACTGGCCCGCCGATGCGGGGTGTCGTCGGTGGCCGCACTCTGGCTCGGGGCGATGAATCCGCTGGTCATCCTGCATCTCGTGGGCGGCATCCACAACGAGGCCCTGATGCTCGGGCTGATGCTCGTCGGTCTCGAGTTGAGCTTCCGTGCGATCTACGGCGCCGAACGATTACGCCGACCGGGCACGTTCGTCCCCACCCGCGCGGGTTGGTTGCTCGTCGCCGGCGGCGCCGTGCTCGCGGCATCGGCGATGATCAAGGTCACATCGATGCTCGCGCTCGGCTTCGTCGGCATCGCCCTGGCCATGCGCTGGGGCGCCACGCTGCCCGCTCTCCGTCACGCCCCGATCCGCGAATGGTGGGGCCGGTCGCGCTGGTCGGTGTACATGCTGAGCGCGTCCGCGGCCTTCTACGTCGTGGTCCTCGGCGTCGTGATGATGGGCATCTCGCTGGGAACCGGCCTCGGCTTCGGCTGGACCGGCACATTGTCGACGGGCGAGATCGTCCGCTCCTGGATGTCGATGCCCACGCTGCTGTCGGTGACCACCGGGCGGATCGGGGTGACCCTGGGTCTCGGCGAACACACGCAGGCGATCCTCGAGGTGGCCCGACCCATCGCACAGCTCGTCGCCGCCCTGTTCATCGTCCGGTGGATGCTGGCCACCCTCGGGGGCCGACTCCATCCGCTCGGCGCGCTCGGTGTGTCGATGGCCACAGTTGTGCTGTTCTTCCCGTTCGTCCAGGCCTGGTACCTCCTCTGGGCCGTGATCCCGCTTGCCGCCTGGGCCACCCGTGCCTGGTTCCGGATCTCGACCATCGCCGCATCGGCGATCATCGCGATCGTGGTGATGCCCACCAGTTCCAACACGAGCGGAGTAGTACTGGCACAAGGACTTCTGGCCGGCGTGATCATGGTCGCGGTTCTCACCGCACTGTTCTTCGAGGACCGTGCGCCCCGTCGCCGGCGCCGTCGCGGACCGTCACCGGACGACGACGAGGCCCCCGCCGCGTCGGCATCGGCGCAGCGATGAGCACGCGCACGGTGGGCCCTGTCACCGTTTTTCGTCCCTGGGCTCCGAGCGCCTAGTCTGACCTGTGTGCGAAGCACGACCTCTCGGCAGATCAGCGACGACGATCGGGTGAACGATCGTCGGCTCCGCGATCCCGGGTCCGGAGGCTCGTCCACGGATTCACCCACCCCGCCCCCTCCCGCCGTCGAGGTCCGGGGTCTGGTCAAACGCTTCGGTGACCGCACCGCCGTCGACCGGCTCGACCTCACCCTCGAACGCGGCGAGATCCTGGCCCTCCTGGGTCCCAACGGCGCGGGCAAGACCACGACCGTCGAGATCTGCGAGGGCTTCACCGCGCCCGACGCCGGGAGCGTGCGCGTCCTGGGACTCGATCCCATCGCCGACAACGACGCGCTCCGACGCCGGATCGGCGTCATGCTGCAGGGTGGCGGCGCCTACCCGGGAGCTCGAGCCGAGGAGATGTTGCGCCTGGTCGCGGCGTACTCGGCGGATCCCATCGACCCCGAGTTCCTCCTCGACGCACTCGGACTGACCGAGGTCCGGCGTACGTCCTATCGACGCCTGTCCGGCGGACAGCAACAGCGCCTCGCGCTGGCGTGTGCGGTCGTCAGCCGACCCGAACTGGTCTTCCTCGACGAGCCGACCGCGGGACTCGATGCGCACGCCCGCCTGGTCGTGTGGGAACTCATCGATCGGCTCAGGGCCGACGGTGCCTCCGTGCTCTTGACGACGCACCTGATGGACGAGGCCGAAGAGCTCGCCGACCACGTCGCGATCATCGACCACGGGCGAGTCGTCGCCGACGGGACGCCCGCCGACCTCACGAGCACCGGGGCGGAGAACGAACTGCGTTTCACCGCACCCCGCGGACTCGACCTGTCGATGTTGGTTCTCGCGCTTCCGGAGGACTACCACTGCACGGAAGCGACCCCCGGCTCCTACCTCGTGATCGGTCCGATGACCCCGCAGGTGCTGGCGACCGTCACCGCATGGTGCGCCAAGATCAACGTCCTCGCGACCGACCTTCGCGTCGAGACGCGCAGCCTCGAAGACGTCTTCCTCGATCTGACCGGACGGACTCTTCGACCGTGACCTCACCCGCACCCACCGGACTCCCCCGTCCCGCCGACCGTGCCGCCGGAACCTTTCCCGACGGCCTGTTCGGTCCGGCTCCCCGTGCGGCGTCGCTACCGGCGATGATCGCGGCGCAGAGCACCCTCGAACTCAAGCTCCTGCTCCGCAACGGCGAGCAGCTGCTCCTCACGATGTTCATCCCCATCACGCTGCTCGTCGGATTGTGCCTGCTGCCGATCGACACCGGCCTCGGCGCCGGCCCGGCAGAGCGGGCGGCCTTGTTCGTCCCGGCGATCCTGACCGTGGCGGTGATGTCGACAGCGTTCACCGGGCAGGCGATCGCCGTCGGGTTCGACCGTCGCTACGGTGCACTGAAACGCCTCGGCGCCACGCCTATCCCGCGCTGGGGGATCATCGCGGGCAAGTCGATCGCCGTGCTCGTCGTGGTCGCGCTGCAGTCGGTGATCCTCGGCGCGATCGGTGCCGCGTTCGGGTGGCGGCCGAGTCCGGTCGGCCTGCTGATCGGTGCGGTCGTGCTCGCGGTCGGCACCGCCTGCTTCGCTGCGCTCGGTCTGCTGCTCGGCGGCACGCTGAAGGCCGAGGTGGTCCTGGCGCTGGCGAACCTGCTCTGGTTCGCGTTCATCGGCCTCGGCAGTCTCGTCGTCGTCGATTCCAACATTCCCGATGCCGTGCACTGGATCGCGCGGTGCATCCCCTCGGGGGCCCTGAGCGAGGCGCTCGAGATGGCCTCGGAGGGTTCGTTCGACGCCTTCGGGGTGGGTGTCTTGCTGGTGTGGGCCGCGGTGGCCGGCACCTTGGCGGTGAGGTGGTTCCGATTCCGATGACATCCGATACTTCCAACGCTCCGGCGACGTCCCGGTCCGGCGAGCGACCCGCGTCCGGTGGGGACGCCCCCCGTCCGCTGACCGGCCCGTGGCGGTTCGTCCCCGGCTTCGGTCGGCCGACAGCCCGATTCGTGCACCGTTGGGCGATCGCCCTGCTCGTCTCGAACGTGGGCATCGTGGCGACCGGCGGCGCGGTCCGTGTGACCGCCTCGGGACTCGGTTGCCCCACCTGGCCGCGGTGCACCGACGAATCGTTCGTGCCGCACGGCGAGCTGGGCATGCACGGCGCGATCGAGTTCGGCAACCGCCTGCTCACCTTTGTGCTGATCATCATCGCCATCGCGACCTGGGTCGCGGTCCTGCGCCTCGCGGGGTCGGCGCGTCGGGACAAGTGGCTGGTCACCCTGATCGCGCTCGGCATCCCGTTCCAGGGGGTCATCGGCGGCATCACGGTGCTGACCCAGCTCAATCCGTGGGTCGTGGCGCTGCACTTCCTGCTGTCGATGGCGTTGGTGTCGGCATCCACCGTGCTGGTCTACCGGATGCGCCCGTACCCCGTTCCGGCCGAGCCCGAGGCCCTCGACTCGGACGCCCCTCCGACGGCGACCCGCCGACTCGGCATCTACCTGGCCTGGCTCGTCTACCTCGTCACCTGGGTGACGATCTACCTCGGCACGGTCGTGACCGGCTCCGGGCCGCATGCCGGCGATGCGGACGCCCCGCGCAACGGTCTCGACCCCGGCAACGCGACACAGCTGCACGCCGATGCCGTCTTCGCCCTCGTCGGACTCGCGATCGCGGCCCTTGTCTACGCGCGGGTCTTCGCGCGTCCGCAGCAGCGATCGGCAGTGGTGTTCATGCTGCTCCTGTTGCTGCAGGGTGTGATCGGGTTCGTCCAGTTCGCGACCGACCTGCCCGTAGCCCTCGTCATCGCGCACATGTTCGGCAGCGCGGTACTACTCATCGGCGCCACCTGGCAGCTCGTGATCGCCAGGAACCCGATCCCGAAGAACCCGGTCACGAAAAAGGCAGACCCGCTGCGCGAGCCTGCCTGATCGACGTCGGACCTCAGAGGATGGCGCGGTTACGCGCCCGCGGGAAGCGCTTCTGCCGCGCGACCCAACCAGCCATCTTGCGGTAATGCGAAGTCGACACCGTCGTCTCCGACGTGAGATCGCGGTCCCATTCGGCGATCTCGAGACCGTCCACCGCGTCCACCACGGCCTGCGCGGTCGCGAGATCCGGCACGACCCGGTCACCGAGGATGCCGTTTGCGTCGCCCACCAGCGTGATCCGTACGCCGGCATCGCCGATGGCCTGGAGGACGACCTTCGCGCTTCCACCTTCGCGGGCGACGAACTTGCGTACCGAGGCGACGACCTCGGTGGGTGCCTCGATCTTCTGCGGCGTGTCCGAGTTCTCGTCGGCGGTGGTGTTCGTCATGGGGGTCAGCATACCGGGGTGATTTCTGCGTGTAGAACGGTGTCGTGCGTGCTATCCAGGTGACCCGCCACGGCGGACCCGATGTCCTTACCTTCGGCAGCGTCGACGATCCCATCCCCGCGGCCGACGAGGTGATCGTCCGGACCTCCGCGGTGGGCGTCAACTTCATCGACACCTACCTGCGTCGCGGTCTCTATCCCTCGACGCCGCCGTACATTCCCGGCACCGAGGGCTCGGGCGTCGTCGTCGCCACCGGCCCGGACGTGACCTCGTTGCACGAGGGCCAGCGCGTGGCGTGGTGTGCGGCACCCGGGTCCTACGCCGAGCTCGTCGCGGTCCCGGCGTCGAAAGCGGTCCCGGTGCCCGACGCCGTCGACGATGCGGTGGCCGGGTCGTCGTTGCTGCGCGGTCTGACCGCTCATTATCTTCTCGACGGGAGCGCCCATCCCCAGGCGGGTGATCCGGTCCTCGTACACGCCGGCGGTGGCGGCGTGGGGCTGATCCTCACCCAGCTCGCCAAGCGCCGAGGACTGACGGTCATCACGACGGTGTCCTCCGACGAGAAGGAGGAACTCTCCCGTGCGGCGGGTGCCGACCATGTTCTGCGCTACGGCGCGGACCTGAGCTCCCGTGTCCGTGACCTCACCGAGGGGCGCGGGGTCCCGGTGGTCTACGACGGCGTCGGTGCCGACACCTTCGAACAATCGCTGGCGTCGACCGCGGTCCGGGGGATCATCGTGCTCTTCGGGGCGGCGAGCGGTCCGGTGCCGCCGTTCGACCTCCAGCGCCTCAACGCCGCCGGATCGCTGTCGGTGACCCGGCCGACGCTCGCGCACTTCACCGCGACGTCCGAGGAGCTCCACCGGCGGGCAGACGAGTACTTCGCGGCGATCGTCGACGGTAGCGTCGAGGTACGTGTCGGACAGCGCTACCGGTTGGCCGACGCGGCGACGGCCCACGCAGATCTGGAAGCTCGCGTCACGACGGGCACGACGGTGCTGGTGCCCGCAGGGGTCTGATCCGGCCTCAGAAGTAGGACGAGATGGTCTGCAGTCCGACGACCGCGTCGATCGCCAGACCGCAGAACACGATGGCGAGGTACTCGTTGGACTGCAGGAACACCTTGAGGGGCGCGACCTCGACACCGCGTTTGGTGTCCCGGTAGAGCTTGGTGACCCGCTCGAGGAACCACGCACCGGCGGCGAGCGCGATCACCGTGTAGATCCAGCTGGTCGCCGGGATCAGCAACAGTGAGCTGATGACGGTGAGCCAGGTGTACACGAGCATCTGGCGGGTGACGCGTTCCTCCGTCGCGATGACGGGGAGCATCGGCACGCCGGCGGCCTTGTAGTCCTCCTTGTAGCGCATCGCAAGCGCCCAGGTGTGCGGCGGCGTCCAGAAGAAGATGACGGCGAACAGCACGATCGGCTGCCAGCTGATCGTGCCGGTGACCGCGGCCCAGCCCACCATTGTCGGCATGCATCCGGCGGCACCGCCCCACACCACGTTCTGCCAGGTGCGACGTTTGAGGATCAGGGTGTAGACGCCGACGTAGAACAGGATGGTCGCGGAGACGAGCAGCGCAGACAGGAGATTGGCCGCGAAGTACAGCACCGCGAAGGACGCGGCCCACAGCACGAGACCGAAGACGAGAGCGCTGCGTGTCGAGACGGCCCGGCGGGCCAGCGGACGCCGGGCGGTGCGCTTCATCTTCTTGTCGATGTCGGCGTCGGCCACCATGTTCAGGGTGTTGGCACTGCCGGCGCCGAGCCAACCGCCGATCAGGGTGAAAGCGATGACAGCGATGTCGACGTGGCCGCGGTCGGCCTGCAGCATGACCGGGATCGTCGCGACGAGAAGCAACTCGATGACACGCGGCTTGGTCAGCGCGATGTAGGCGAGCACCGTCGCACGCACACGCCCGGCCCACGACAGATCGGCCGGCGCGACCGAGTCGGTCGATACCTGCGGATTCGATGCGGTGTCGGTCGAGTGAGATGCGGCGGAACTGTCCCCGCTCGCACGCTCCCCTATCCTCACGAACACTCCTCGTCCGCCCGCACAGACGCCCGCGGGCTACTACAGAGCATGGTAGACGTTTGCCTTTGCGAACCGTGAATCGAGGCGGGGCGACGCCTCGGGCGGGCCCTCGACCGGCAACGACGTCCCGACTCGTCGGTAACCATCGGTCGGCGCGCAGCGTGGGCCCGGCGCCGATTACTCTGGACTCGTACGCACCGACGATCGTCGGTTGCCGCACTACCGACAGCCGCCAGTACCCAGCGCCCACCAGTACCGATCGCCCCCCAGTACCGATCGACACCGTACGAATCGCACCGAGCAGGCACAGGAGACAATCAGCATCGTGGCCGACACAGACGAGATCCGCGCATTGACCACCCCCCGTCACCCGGACGACTGGACCGACCTCGACACCCGCGCCGTCGACACGGCACGGCTGCTGGCCGCCGACGCCGTCCAGAAGTGCGGAAGCGGGCACCCCGGTACCGCGATGAGCCTCGCTCCCCTCGCCTACACCTTGTTCCAGCGAGTGATGCGCCACGACCCCACCGACACCGATTGGGCCGGCCGCGACCGCTTCGTGCTCTCGTGCGGACATTCGAGCCTCACGCTCTACATCCAGCTCTATCTCGGTGGTTTCGGTCTCGAACTCTCCGACATCGAGGCGCTGCGCACCTGGGATTCCCTCACCCCGGGGCACCCGGAGTTCCGCCACACCCGAGGTGTCGAGATCACCACCGGCCCGCTGGGGCAAGGTCTCGCCTCGTCGGTCGGCATGGCGATGGCGGCCCGGCGCGAACGCGGCCTGTTCGACCCCGACGCGGCACCCGGACAGAGTCCGTTCGACCACTACATCTATGTCATCGCCTCCGACGGTGACATCGAAGAGGGCGTGACCTCCGAGGCCAGCTCGCTGGCCGGAACCCAGCAGCTCGGCAACCTGATCGTGTTCTACGACCAGAACCAGATCTCGATCGAGGACGACACCGACATCGCCCTGTCCGAGGATGTGGCGAAGCGCTACGAGGCCTACGGTTGGCATGTCCAGACCGTGGAGGGCGGCGAGGACATCGTCGCCATCGAGGCTGCGATCGAGGCAGCCCAGCAGGTCATCGACCGGCCGTCGATCATCTGTCTGCGCACCATCATCGGGTATCCCGCCCCGAACATGATGAACACCGGCATGGCCCACGGCGCGGCACTCGGCGAAGACGAGGTCGCGGCGACGAAGAAGGTCCTCGGCTTCGACCCCGAGAAGAACTTCGAGGTCACCGACGAGGTGATCGGCCACACCCGCAAGCTGGTCGACCGGGGCGCCGAGGAGCGCACGGCCTGGACCTCGTCGTTCGACGCATGGGCGGAGAAGAACCCCGACGCCAAGAAGCTGTTCGACCGGCTCACCGCCCACGAACTGCCCGAGGGCTGGACCGACGTGCTGCCCAGCTGGAACGTGGGCGACAAGGACGTCGCGACCCGTAGCGCGTCCGGCAAGGTGCTGAGCGCCCTCGCGCCCGTGCTGCCCGAGCTGTGGGGCGGTTCGGCGGACCTGGCCGGCTCGAACAACACGACGATGGACGGCGAACCGTCGTTCGGTCCGACCTCGATCAGCACCAAGAAGTGGTCGGCCAACCCGTACGGTCGCACCCTGCACTTCGGCGTCCGTGAGCACGCGATGGGATCGATCCTCTCGGGCATCGCCCTGCACGGTCCGACCCGCGCCTACGGCGGCACGTTCCTGCAGTTCGCCGACTACATGCGTCCCGCGGTCCGCCTCGCGGCGCTGATGGAGATCGACCCGATCTACGTCTGGACCCACGACTCGATCGGTCTGGGCGAAGACGGTCCGACCCACCAGCCGATCGAGCACCTCGCCGCTCTGCGCGCGATCCCGAATCTCGATGTCGTCCGTCCCGGCGACGCCAACGAGACCGCGTACGCGTGGCAGCACCTGCTGACCCGCCGCAACCACCCGGTCGGCCTGGCCCTCACCCGCCAGAACATCCCGATCCTGGAGGGCACATCGGCGCAGGGCGTCGCCAACGGCGGGTACGTCCTGAGCGACTCCGAGGGTGACCCGCAGGTCGTGCTGATCGGCACCGGCTCCGAGGTCCACCTGGCCGTCGACGCACAGAAGGCATTGGCGGACAAGGGAATCAAGGCTCGAGTCGTATCGATGCCCTGCGTCGAATGGTTCGATGAGCAGCCACAGGGGTACCGCGACCACGTGCTGCCGCCGTCGGTTCCGCGCGTCGCCGTCGAGGCCGGGATCGCCATGCCCTGGTACCGCATCGTCGGCGCCGGTGGCGAGATCGTCTCGATCGAGCACTTCGGGGCCTCCGCCGACTACAAGGTGCTGTTCACCAAGTTCGGTATCACCGCCGAGGCCGTGACCGCGGCCGCCGAGCGCGCTGTCGCCGGCTGAGCGCCCACAACCCAAGAGGAGAGAATCGTGACCCAGAACGAGAAGCTCGCCGAACTGTCCGCCGCCGGAGTCTCGGTGTGGCTGGATGACCTGTCCCGGGACCTGATCAGCTCAGGCGATCTCGCGGACCTCATCGCGACCAAGTCGGTCGTCGGGGTCACCACCAACCCGTCGATCTTCCAGGCGGCGCTGTCGAAGGGCAGCGCGTACGACGACCAGGTCAACGAACTGGCCGCACGAGGCGCCGATGTCGACGCCACCATCCGGACGGTCACCACCGACGACGTCCGTAACGCCTGCGACGTCCTCGCCCCGGTCTTCGAGGCGTCCGACGGCGTCGACGGACGGGTGTCGATCGAGGTCGATCCGCGTCTGGCGCACGACACCGACGGGACGGTGGCACAGGCCGTCGAACTGTGGAAGATCGTCGACCGGCCGAACCTGCTCATCAAGATCCCGGCCACCGAGGCGGGCCTCCCGGCCATCAGCAAGGTCATCGCCGAGGGCATCAGTGTGAACGTCACGCTGATCTTCTCGGTCGAGCGCTACGAGAAGGTCATCGAGGCCTACCTCGACGGCCTCGACGCCGCGGCCCAGGCCGGCCACGATCTCTCGGGAATCCACTCGGTCGCATCGTTCTTCGTGTCGCGGGTCGACACCGAGATCGACAAGCGACTCGACGCCATCGGCACCCCGGAGGCCGTCGAGCTGAAGGGCAAGGCGGCACTGGCCAACGCGCGCCTCGCGTATTCGGCCTACCAGCAGGTCTTCGAGGTCGAGTCCCGATTCCCCGACCTTCTCGCCAAGGGCGCGCGGCCGCAGCGCGCACTCTGGGCGTCGACGGGCGTCAAGAACCCCGACTACCCCGACACGCTGTACGTGAGCGAGCTCGTCGCGCCGAACACGGTCAACACGATGCCGGGCAAGACGATGGACGCCTTCGCCGACCACGGGTGGGTCAACACCGGGTCCATCATCGGCCTCGCCGCCGAGTCGCAGGAGATCTTCGACAAGATCTCGGCAGTGGGGGTCGACGTCGCGGACGTGTTCAAGGTTCTCGAGGACGAGGGCGTCAGCAAGTTCGAGGACGCGTGGAACGACCTGCTCAGCGCGACCGCCGAACAACTGTCCGCGGCGAACAAAGGCTGACCGCAGGTGGCGGGAGGCGAGGACTCGGTCGGGCCAGGTTCTTGGACCAATCCGCTCCGTGATCCACAGGACAAACGGCTGCCGCGCATCGCGGGGCCGTGCAGCCTGGTGATCTTCGGGGTCACCGGCGACCTGGCACGCAAGAAGCTGATGCCGGCGGTCTACGACCTCGCCAACCGCGGCCTGCTGCCACCCTCGTTCGCCCTTGTCGGGTTCGCCCGGCGTGACTGGACCGACGAGGACTTCGGCGCCATCGTCCACGACGCCGTTCGCGAACACGCACGGACCGGATTCCGCGAAGAAGTGTGGGAACGCCTCGCCGAGGGATTCCGGTTCGTACAGGGCGCCTTCGACGATGACGCCGCCTTCGACAAGCTGCGCGACACACTCAAGTCGCTCGACGTCGAACGCGGAACCGACGGCAATCACGCGTTCTACCTGTCCATCCCGCCCAAGGCGTTTCCGACGGTCTGCGAGCAGCTCGAACGCAGCGGGCTCGCGGCGCCGACGGGCGACAGCTGGCGGCGGGTGGTGATCGAGAAGCCGTTCGGTCACGACCTCGAAAGCGCCCGCGAACTCAACGCCATCGTCAACAACGTCTTCCCCGAGTCGTCGGTGTTCCGCATCGACCACTATCTGGGCAAGGAGACGGTCCAGAACATCCTGGCACTACGGTTCGCCAATCAGCTGTTCGATCCGCTGTGGAGTTCGCATTACGTGGACCACGTCCAGATCACCATGGCCGAGGACCTCGGTCTGGGCGGGCGAGCGGGGTACTACGACGGGATCGGCGCGGCGCGCGACGTCATCCAGAACCACCTGATGCAGCTCATGGCCCTGGTGGCGATGGAGGAGCCGATCTCCTTCGAGCCCAAGCAATTACAGGCCGAGAAGATCAAGGTCCTCGCCGCGACGCGTAACGTCCTGCCGATCGACGAGAACACCGCCCGCGGTCAGTACGGACCCGGTTGGCAGGGCAGTGAGAAGGTTCTGGGTCTCAAGGAGGAGGAAGGCTTCGCGCAGGACTCGAAGACCGAGACCTTCGCGGCCATCGCCCTCGAGGTCGATTCCCGCCGGTGGGCGGGGGTGCCGTTCTACCTGCGTACCGGCAAGCGTCTGGGGCGGCGGGTCACCGAGATCGCGCTCGTGTTCAAACGCGCGCCGCATCTTCCGTTCGATCAGACCATGACCGAGGAACTGAGCCAGAACGCGCTCGTGATCCGAGTTCAACCGGACGAGGGCATCACCCTGCGCTTCGGTTCGAAGGTTCCCGGGTCGAGCATGGAGGTCCGGGACGTCAACATGGACTTCAGCTATGGCACCGCCTTCACCGAGGCCTCGCCGGAGGCCTACGAGCGCCTCATCCTCGACGTCCTGCTGGGTGAGCCGTCTCTGTTCCCGGTGAACGAGGAGGTCGAGTTGTCCTGGCGCATCCTCGATCCGGTGCTCTACCACTGGTCCGCGTCGGGATCGCCCGACACCTACGAGTCCGGTACGTGGGGTCCGCGTTCGGCCGAGGAGATGATGGCCCGCACCGGTCGCGCATGGCGCCGGCCGTGACGAGAAGCCCGCACGTCCTCACCGACCGTTCCGTTCAGGAGGCCTCCCGATGATCGTCGAACTGCCCGACACGTCGACCGGAAAGGTCGCGAAGAAGATCATCGAGGTCCGCGCCGCAGGCGGTGCGCTGAGTCTCGGGCGCGTGCTCACGCTGGTCGTGTGCGTCGACCTCGGCGAACCGATGGAGGGCGCGATCGAGGCCGCGATCGGCGCGAGCCGGGAGCATCCCAGCCGTGTCATCGTCGTCTACCGCGGAGTGCGAGAAGGCGATTCGCGCCTCGACGCGCAGATCCGCGTGGGTGGGGATGCGGGCGCCTCGGAAGTGGTGGTGCTGTCGCTGCAGGGCGAACTCGCTGACCATCCGGAGAGCGTCGTCACCCCATTCCTGTTGCCCGACACCCCCGTCGTCACCTGGTGGCCGGGCAAGGGACCCGCGCGTCCCGCCGACGATCCGCTCGGCAAGCTCGGGCACCGACGCATCGTCGACGCCACCAAGGCCGGCGACTCGCTCGCGGTGCTGGCGCAGCGGCTCGAGACCTACTCCCCCGGCGACACCGATCTCGCGTGGACCCACGTCACGCACTGGCGCGCGATCCTAGCCTCCGCGTTCGATCGTCCACCGCACACCCCGGTCGTCGAGGTCGAGGTGACCGGGTCGCAGAACTCGCCGTCGGTGGACCTCCTCGCCGGATGGTTGCGGTCGACCCTGCAGGTTCCGACACGACGACGCCGCGGCAGTTTCGAGATCCGGCTCCACCGCGACGAGGGTCCGACCATCCTCGCCGTGGACGAGGAGAACAACGCCGTGCTGACGATGCCCGGCAAGCCCGACGGTCGCGTGGCGATGGGCCGGCGCGAACTGCCCGCATGTATCGCCGAGGAACTCCGCCGGCTCGACACCGACGAGGTGTACGTCGAAGCGCTGAAGGGCGTGCCCGAAGTCGAGTTCGCAGACGATACCGAAGGAGCAACCGCACGATGACCACCGAGACCCTCGTCTTCGATTCCAAGCAGGAACTCGTCGAGACCGCAGCGACCCGTTTCGTGGACCTCGTCACCCGCGCCCAGGCCGAGCGCGGCGTCGCCGCCGTGGTGCTGACGGGCGGCAGCAACGGCATCGGCATCTTGTCGGCACTCGCCGCGGACAGCGGCACCATCGACTGGTCGAAGGTCGACATCTACTGGGGCGACGACAGGTTCGTCCCTGCCGACGATCCGGAGCGCAACTCGGGCCAGGCGCGTGAAGCACTGCTCGACGCGGTGCCCGTCGACCCCTCACGGGTGTTCCCGATGGCACCGTCGGACGGTCCGCTCGGCGACGACATCGAGGCCGCCGCCGCCGATTACGCCGCGATCCTCGCCGGCCGGTCGACCGACGGTGTGGCACCGCACTTCGATCTCCACCTGCTCGGGATGGGCGGCGAGGGTCACATCAACTCGCTGTTCCCACATACCGCGGCCACCGCGGAGGCCACGAAGTCGGTTGTCGCCGTCGAGGATTCGCCGAAGCCGCCACCGCGCCGGCTCACCCTGACCCTGCCCGTCGTGAATCGCTCGCGTCAGGTGTGGTTCCTCGTCGCCGGGGCCGACAAGTCCGAGGCGGTCGCCGCCGCACACCGCGGCGCCGATCCGGCCGACTGGCCTGCCGCCGGCGCCCGCGGCACCGAGGAGACGATCTGGTTCCTCGACAACGCGGCCGCCGCCGACCTGACCTGATCTAGCCCGAATTGCGCAGAGCGGTCGCGAGGCCGTTCATGGTGAGCTGGATTCCGCGTCGCACGATCGGGGTGTCCTCCCCCGCCCGGAAGCGGCGGAGCAACTCGACCTGCAGCAGGTTCAGCGGCTCGAGATACGGGAACCGGTTGTAGACCGATCGTTTCAGCGCGGCGTTGTCATGGAGCAGGTCGTCGGTGCCGGTGATCTTCGCGCACATCGCGATCGTCCGTTCGTGTTCGTCGACGATCATGCCGAACACCTTGTCACGCAACTCCTCGTCGGGAACGAGCTGCGCGTACCGGTGCGCGAGCCCCATGTCGGACTTCGCCAGCACCTGGGCCATGTTCGACATGACGGTTCGGAAGAACGGCCACTTCGCGTAGTACCGCTGCAACGTCTCGAGGCGCTCCGCGTCGTCGCCCACCCATTCCTCGAATGCCGAACCCGTGCCGTACCAGCCGGGCAGCATGACTCGGGACTGCGTCCACGAGAGCACCCATGGGATCGCACGGAGATCGGAGATCTTCTCGGTCTGCTTGCGCGACGCCGGGCGGCTGCCGATGTTGAGCGCCCCGATCTCCGACAGCGGCGTCGAGGTGGTGAAGTACTCGACGAATCCCGGCGTCTCGTGGACCAATCGGCTGTAGGCGGCTCTCGCCCTGGCTGCGATGTCGTCCATGATCTCGTAGGCCGAGTCGGATTCGTCGCCGAGGCCTTCCACGTCGAGAAGCGACGACTCGATGGTCGCGGCGAGCAGCGTCTCGAGATTGCGTCGCGCCGCGACCGGTTCGGCGTACTTCGCGGCGATGATCTCGCCCTGCTCGGTGATGCGCAGCGAGCCCTGGACCGCGCCGGGCGGTTGCGCCAGGATGGCGTCGTAGCTGGGGCCGCCGCCGCGGCCGACGGTGCCGCCGCGCCCGTGGAACAGACGCAGCCGGATGCCCGACTGCGCCGCCGCCTCGACCAGGTCGAGCTCGGCACGGTAGAGCGCCCAGTTCGCGGCCATGTAGCCGCCGTCCTTGTTGGAGTCGGAGTAGCCCAGCATGATCTCCTGAATACCGTTCTGGGCCTGCACCATCGCGCGATAGAACGGGACGTCGAGGACCGCGAGCAGGGTCGTGGCACCCTGTTGGAGGTCCTCGATGGTCTCGAAGAGCGGGACCACCCGGACCGGACAGCGCGGCGTTCCGCCATTCGGGTCGTATAGGCCGGCCTCCTTGAGGAGGATCAGTGCCTCGAGCATGTCGCTCACCGAGGTGCACATGCTGATGATGTAGTTCGGCACGGCGGCCGGCCCGAAGGTCGCGACCGCCCTGGCGGCCGCGCGGACGATGCCGAGTTCCTTGGTCGCCAGCTCACTCAGTTCGGCGTCAGGGCGGGTCAACGGGCGGCGCGCGGTCAGCTCGGCCGACAGGATCTCGACCCGCTCGGACTCATCGAGCGACGCGTATTCCGGATGCACACCCGCCCATGCGAGCAGTTCGGCGACGACCTCCTCGTGCGTGTCGGAGTTCTGCCGCATGTCCAGTCCGGACAGGTGGAAACCGAACGTGCGCACCGCTTCACGCAGTGCGAGGAGTCGATCGTCGGCGATCGTGTCGTCCTTGTTCGCGCGGAGCGCGGCGTCGATCACATCGAGGTCGGCGAGGAGTTCGGCCGCGTCGCCGTACGGTTGCCTACCGTCGATCAGGAACAGATCGCTCGAGGTGAGGAAGTCGTCGTCGAACATGTCGCGGGCGGTCGCCACCAAACGGGAGCGGATGGAGCGCAGAGCGAGGCGGAAGGGTTCGTCGGCCCCCGGATCGTCGGCGTCGGCCCCGGCCAGGTCGAACAGGGTGTCGTCCGCGTCGATGAGTCGCGCCGACATGCTGAGTTCCTGTGCGAGGCTCTCGAGTTCGGAGAGGTGATGTGCGACGGCGGTCTGGGCGGCGAGCGTCGTGGCCAGGGTGACCACGTCGGAATTCACGAACGGATTGCCGTCGCGGTCGCCGCCGATCCACGACCCCATGCGGATCATCGGCTCGTCGGCGAGCCCGGCGTCGGGGTACGTCGAGCGCAGCGCGTCGCGCACCGCGGTGTTGATGGCCGGCACGACCTCGAAGAACGACGCGTCGTAATACCGCAGACCGGAACGGATCTCGTCCTGGATGGTGAGACGTTCGAGCCGGATGAGGGCGGTCTGCCACAGCGTCAGGATCTGACGTCGGATCGACTCGGTGACCTCGGCGTCCTCGTCCGGCGTCAGCTCGGTGCGTCCGCGGAACCGCATCTGCTCGGTGATCCGGTTCTGGGCCTCGAAGACGGTCCGGCGGCGGGTCTCGGTGGGATGCGCGGTGATGACCGGCACCACCACCGCGTCGGCCAGGGTCCGGCCGACCTCGTCGTCGCCTAGTACAGCTTCGGCGAGCTTGCGGTAGGTGGCGGCGAGGCTGCTGTCCTGCGGCGGGTCGCCGGCCCGAACGTGGATGGCCCGGCGCCGTTCGCGGTGGATGTCCTCGGCCAGGTTCGCCA
This sequence comes from Gordonia sp. NPDC058843, assembly GCF_042743165.1. NCBI lineage: Bacteria > Bacillati > Actinomycetota > Actinomycetes > Mycobacteriales > Gordoniaceae > Gordonia > Gordonia sp. NPDC058843. The sequence goes on along the minus strand of NZ_JBHYNC010000003.1, from coordinate 29,524 downwards.
GCAGGGCGAAGTGACTGAATGCCCGGATGACCGGGACGGCGGTGGAGATGTCCAGATCGACGAACATGTCGGCGAGCTCGGTGCGGTCGATCTCGTTGCGGCGCACGCGGAACGCGGCGACGCGGGCAGCTTCGACGAGGTCGAACACATCGCTTCCGCAATGTTCCCGGACGACGTCGCCGAGGATCCCGCCGAGCAGGCGAATGTCCTCCCGCAGGGGTTCGGTGAGCGCCCGGCCCTCGTCGTCGACGACGATGTGGTCGACGATGGAGATGGATGGGCGCCAGTCCGGGACTCCCCGTGCGGGGACGGTTTCACTCATGCCGTCAAGTATCCCGGCCCGGCCCGGGCACGGCATCCCGAGAGGTTGTCCCGGGCTGATGCTATCCGGAGAGCTTGATGTCGACGCCCACGCCGACGATGAAGATCACCCAGATGAGTCCGACGAAGATGGTCAACCGGTCGAGGTTGCGTTCGACGACGCTCGAGCCCGACAGGCTGGACTGGACACCGCCGCCGAACAGCGACGACAGACCGCCACCCTTGCCGCGGTGCAGCAGGATGAGCACGATCAGCAGCACGCTGGTCACGATCAATCCGATGTCGAGTGCACCTTGCACAGTCACGAGTCGAAACGCCCTTCCGTAAAGCCCCTACATACAGCTGTGGCAGGTCAGCCCCCGAAAAGAGGCCAACCTGCCACAGTGTACGCGTGGGTATGACCCGTCAGGGCAAGGGGCCACCCGCGGCGATCGCCGACAGTGTCGCGAACTCGTCGGACTTCAGCGAGGCGCCACCGACCAGTGCGCCGTCGACGTCCGGGCGTCCGACGATGTCGCCGACGTTCTTGGCGTTGACCGATCCGCCGTAGAGGACACGCACCGACGCCGCGGTGTCGGCGTCGGCGATCTCCGCGACGGTCTCGCGGATCGCCTTGCACACCTCTTGCGCGTCGTCCGCGCTGGCGACGCGGCCGGTGCCGATCGCCCAGACCGGCTCGTAGGCGATGACGGTCTTGGCGATGTCGGCCGCCGACAGACCCGCGAGCGAACCCTTGAGCTGCGCGACGTTGTACGACACGTGCTCGCCGGCCTCGCGGATGTCGAGACCCTCACCGATGCACACGATCGGGGTGAGCTCGTGCTTGAGCGCGGCCTTGGTCTTGGCGAGCACGATCTCGTCGGTCTCGCCGTGCAACGTGCGTCGCTCGGAATGTCCGACGACCACGAACGTGCAGCCAAGCTTCGCGAGGAACGCGCCGCTGATCTCGCCCGTGTAGGCACCCGAGTCATGCGCCGACACATCCTGCGCACCGTAGGTGAGCAGCAGCTTGTCCCCGTCGACGACGGTCTGCACGCTGCGGATGTCGGTGAACGGCGGGATGACCGTCACGTCGACCTTGTCGAAGTACTTCGCCGGCAGGGCGAACGCGATCTTCTGAACCAGCGCGATGGCCTCGAGGTGGTTCAGGTTCATCTTCCAGTTACCCGCGATGAGCGGTTTACGAGTCGGCATCAGATCAGCTCTCCAGCACCTTGAGTCCGGGGAGTTCCTTGCCCTCGAGGTACTCCAGCGATGCACCACCTCCGGTGGAGATGTGCGAGAAGTCGGAGTCGGGCAGGCCCAGTGTCCGTACCGCGGCGGCCGAGTCGCCACCGCCGACCACGGTGAACGCGCCGTTCTGAGTCGCGCCGGCGATGGCCTCGGCGACACCGCGGGTGCCCGACGAGAACTTCTCGAACTCGAACACACCCGACGGACCGTTCCAGAAGACGGTCTTGGCCCCGGACAGGACCGCGGCGAACCGCTTCACCGACTCCGGACCGATGTCGAGGCCCATCCAGCCATCGGGGATGGCGTCGGAGGCCACCGTGTCCGCCTGCGCGTCGGCGGCGAACTTGTCGGCCACCACGACGTCGACCGGGAGATGGATGACGTCGCCGAATCGCTCCAGCAAGCTCTTGCAGACGTCGATCTGATCGTCCTGCAGAAGCGACGTGCCCACCGAATATCCCTGTGCGGCAAGGAAGGTGAACGCCATTCCGCCGCCGATGACCAGAGTGTCGACCTTGGGAGCCAGTGCCTCGATGACGCCGAGCTTGTCCGAGACCTTCGACCCGCCGAGAACGACGGCGTAGGGACGCGTCACCTCCTCGGTGAGCTTCGAGAGCACATCCACCTCGGCGGCGACCAGCTCGCCCGCATAGTGCGGGAGCAGCTTGGCGACGTCGTAGACCGAGGCCTGCTTGCGGTGCACCACTCCGAAACCGTCGGAGACGAACGCGCCGTCCTCACCGACAAGCTCGACGAGAGCCTTGGCGAGCGCCTCGCGCTCGGCGTCGTCCTTGGAGGTCTCCCGCGGATCGAAGCGGATGTTCTCCAGCAGCAGGACGTCGCCGTCGGTGAGCCCCTCCGCGCGGGCCAGCGCGTCGGTTCCGACGACGTCACCGGCGAGCTGCACGTTGCGGCCGAGTTCCTCGCCGAGACGTGCGGCGACCGGCGCCAGCGAGAACTTCGGATCCGGCTCGCCCTTCGGACGACCCAGGTGCGCGGTGATGATCACCTTGGCACCGGCGTCGATGAGCGCGTTGAGCGTCGGCAGGGACGCGATGATGCGACCCGGATCGGTGATCGTCGACCCGTCGAGCGGGACGTTGAAATCCGACCGGACCAGCACACCCCTGCCCGAAACACCTTCTTCCAGAAGGTCTTTCAGAGTGGGAACACCCATGAGGCGTTGACTCCTAAAGTCGTTGGGAGCGGGTCAGAGCGACTTGCCGACGAGACCGATGAGGTCGACGAGGCGGTTGGAGTAGCCCCACTCGTTGTCGTACCACGACACGACCTTGGCCTGGTCGTCGATCACCTTGGTCAGGCCGGCGTCGAACAGCGAGCTGTGCGGGTCGGTGACGATGTCGGACGAGACGATCGGAGCATCGTAGTACTTGAGGATGCCCTTGAGCGGACCGTCGGCGGCAGCCTTGAGTGCAGCGTTGATCTCGTCGGCGGTGGCCGACTTCGACAGCTGAGCGGTGAGGTCGGTGACCGAACCGGTGGGGATCGGGACGCGCAACGCGTAACCGTCGAGCTTGCCCTTCAGCTCCGGGAGGACCAGCCCGATGGCCTTGGCGGCACCGGTGGAGGTCGGCACGATGTTGATGGCCGCGGCGCGTGCGCGACGCAGGTCCTTGTGCGGGCCGTCCTGCAGGTTCTGGTCCTGGGTGTACGCGTGGATCGTGGTCATGAGGCCCTTGACGATGCCGAACTCGTCGTTGAGGACCTTCGCCAGCGGCCCGAGGCAGTTGGTGGTGCACGAGGCGTTGGAGATGATGTTCTGGCTGCCGTCGTACTTGTCGTCGTTGACGCCCATCACGATCGTGATGTCCTCATCCGAGGCCGGGGCGGAGATGATGACCTTCTTGGCGCCGGCGTCGAGGTGTCCCTGAGCCTTGGCGCGCGCGGTGAAGATGCCGGTCGACTCGACGACGACGTCGACGCCCAGATCGCCCCACGGAATCGCGGCCGGGCCCTCCTTGACCTCGAGGGCCTTGATCTTCTGGTCGCCGACGACGATGGTGTCGTCACCCTCGAGGGTGACGTCGTCAGCGAGGCGACCCAGGATGGAGTCGAACTTCAGCAGGTGTGCGAGGGTCGCGTTGTCGGTCAGGTCGTTGACCGCGACGATCTCAATGTCGGTGGTGCCCAAAGCTTTTTGCGCTTCGACGGCGCGGAAGAAGTTGCGGCCGATCCGGCCGAATCCGTTGACGCCTACCCGAACAGTCACAGTTGTGCTCCTTAGCGGTATTCATGGTCGGGCCTGGTGGTCAAGCCCTGTCTGGCCGCGCGTGAGCGGTCAGCGAAGCACACCTGAGTGGTCACGCCTCCGCCCACGTCGCCACCAGCCTAGTAGGCGACCCTGTGCTCGGCACACCGCAGGTCCGGGTCACGCGCGCCGGTGGGGTCTCCGGCGTGCGACTCAGGCCTCGTCGAGCAGCTCGGAGGTGACCGCGGATTCGGTGTCGGGGATGCCGTCCTGACGGGCCTTCTTGTCGGCCATCGACAGGAGCCGGCGGATCCGTCCGGCGACGGCGTCCTTGGTCATCGGCGGGTCGGCGAGCTGACCGAGCTCTTCGAGGGACGCCTGCCGGTGGGTGATGCGCAACTGTCCGGCCGCGATGAGATGGTCGGGTACCTCGTCGCCGAGGATGTCCAGGGCGCGTTCCACGCGGGCGGCGGCGGCGACCGCCGCACGGGCCGACCGACGCAGGTTCGCATCGTCGAAGTTGGCGAGGCGATTGGCGGTGGCGCGCACCTCCCGCCGCATCCGGCGTTCCTCCCAGACGAGCCTCGTGTCGTGGGCGCCCATGCGGGTGAGCAGAGCCCCGATGGCCTCGCCGTCGCGGATGACGACGCGGTCGGCGCCGCGGACCTCGCGCGCCTTGGCCGTGACGCCGAGCCTCCTCGCCGCGCCGACCAGGGCCAGAGCCGCCTCGGGGCCGGGACAGCTGACCTCCAGCGCCGAGGACCGGCCGGGTTCGGTGAGCGAGCCGTGCGCCAGAAACGCTCCGCGCCAGGCGGCCTCGGCGTCGGCGACACTGCCACCGACGACCTGTGCGGGCAGGCCGCGCACCGGCCGGCCGCGCAGGTCGAGCAGTCCGGTCTGTCGTGCCAGGCCCTCACCGTCCTTGGTGATCCGCACGATGTAGCGCGCCGACTTCCGTAGACCACCGCCACGCAGGACGTGGACATCGGAGGCGTAGCCGTAGAGGTCGTGGATCTCGCGACGCAACCGGCGTGCCACGTTGCCCATGTCGACCTCGGCCTCGACCACCACGCGACCCGCGACGATGTGCAGGCCACCGGCGAAACGCAACAGAGCCGACACCTCGGCTCTCCGGCAACTCACCTGAGTCACCGACAGGCGACTGAGTTCGTCCTTCACCGCCGCCGTCATCGCCACCGGTACCTGTCCTCCTGTCAACAGACCACACGTCCTAGGAAATACGCGGAAACCTCGCCCGAGTCAGGCGTCCGCTCGGCCAGAGTAACGGGTCAATTCACCTTCGCACAGTTCGTTCACCACGGCGGCGACTTTCGCCGGGTCATGGACCTGACGGCCGGGCACCGCGACGTCCCCGACATTCAGCTCCGCGCCGAACAACCCGGCCGCACGCTCGAGGTGATCCCGTTCCCGCCCGGCGGGGACAGACGATGCGTCCACGAGGACGTGGTCGACCCGAAAGGTGTTCGCATGCGCGTGCAGCACATGGAGGTGACGCTCGACCGAGAACCCCGGCGTCTCCCCCGGCTCGGGGGCGAGATTGACCACGAGCACCTTACGAGCCCTGCTGCGCTGCAAGGCCTTCAGTTGCTCGGGCACCAGCACGTGCGGGATCACGCTCGAGAACCAGGAGCCCGGTCCCAGCATCACCAGGTCGGCCGATTCGATTGCCTCGAGCGCCGATTCGCAGGCCGGCGGGTCGTCGGGCAGCAGACGGACGCGTCGGACCTTGCCCGGGGTGGTGGCCACCGCCACCTGCCCGCGGATCTCGCGGCTGATCCGGGGATCGGCCTCCAGTCCCGAGACATCGGCCTCGATGTCGAGCGGCACGGTCGACATGGGCAGCACGTGGCCGGTGATACCGAAGATCGTCCGCAACTCGGCGAGGGCGCCGACGGTGTCGCCGAGCACCTCGGTGAGTCCGGCGAGCAACAGGTTGCCGATCGGATGCCCGGCCAGAGCTCCGCGGCCACCGAAACGGTGCTGGAGCACCTCGGCCCACAGTTCGTGCCGGCGGCGGGCGGCCGGATCGACGGCCGGGGAGTCCTCGAGCCCCGCGGGCGTACTCATCAACGCGGCGAGCGCCATTCGCAGATCACCGGGCGGGATGAGTCCGAGCTCGGCACGCAGGCGCCCCGACGATCCCCCGTCGTCGGCCACGGTGACCACCGCGGTGATGTCCGCGCTCAGATAGCGCATCGCGGTCAACGTCGCGTAGAGGCCGTGTCCGCCGCCGAGGGCGACGATCCGGGGCTCCCGGGGACTCATTCGCGCCCCAGGTCGCGATGCATGACCCGTACGTCGTAGGACTCGTTCCCGGCGTCGTCGACGGCGCGGTCCAGACGAGCCGACAGTTCCTCGGCGATGGCCACACTGCGGTGCTTGCCGCCGGTACAGCCGACGCTGATCGTCATGTAGCGCTTGCCTTCTCGGAGGTAGCCCCGGCCGACGATGGAGACCAGCCCGGTGTAGAGGTCGAGAAAGCCATCCGCGTCCGGTTGACCCAGGACGTAGTCACGGACCGGCGCCTCCCGGCCGTTGTGGTCGCGCAGCTCGTCGATCCAGTGCGGATTGGGTAGGAACCGGACGTCGGCGACGAGATCGGAGTCGATGGGCAGCCCGTACTTGAAGCCGAACGACTGCACCACGATCGACAGACGGGGTTCGGTGTCGCCCGGCGCGACGCCCTCGACGATCGCGCGCAGTTTGGCCGCGGTCAGCGCGGAGGTCTCGACCACGAGGTCCGCGACGTTCTTGATCGGGGCCAGGATCGCGCGCTCGCGGGCGATCCCCTCGACCAGGGTCTCCTTGCCCTGCAACGGGTGCCGGCGACGAACCTGTTCGAAGCGTCGGACCAGCACCTGGTCGCTCGCGTCGAGATACAGGAGTCGGGTGCGGATCCCGGACTGTTCCAACCGGTCCCGCAACTGCTCGAGCTGGTGGGCGAGGTTGTCGTCGGACGCCCGCAACACCATGGCGAGCCGGGTGATCGACGGATCGTCCTCGCGGACCATCCCGACCATCGTCGAGATCAGTGACGGGGGCACGTTGTCGGCCACGTACCAGCCGTCGTCCTCGAGCACGTTCGCCGCGGTGGACCGGCCGGCGCCGGACATCCCGGTCACGAACAGCACGGTGAAATCCGTGCCCGCCTGCTCAGTCATCGGCACCTCGTCCCGGGTCACCGGTTGCCACCGTCATCTCCTTCTCGGCCCCCAAGGGGGCCGGGGTCGGGGTCTGCTCCGGCGTCTGCGCGTCGACGGAGAGCGCGGACTTGACCGCGCGCGCCGTGGTGAGGCCTATTCCGGGCACCTGGGATATCTCGTCCAAGGATGCCTCACTCAAGCGCGCAACCGACCCGAAGTGGGTCACCAGTGCGGTGCGGCGGGTCCGACCCAGGCCGGGGACCCCGTCGAGCACGGACTCGGTCATGCGTTTGCTGCGTTTGCTGCGATGGAACGTGATGGCAAAGCGATGCGCCTCGTCACGCACGCGTTGCAGCAGGAAGAGCGCTTGGCTGTTGCGCGGCAGGATCATCGGATCGTCGTCGCCGGGTACCCAGACCTCCTCGAGGCGTTTGGCGAGCCCGATCACCGAGACGTCGGTGACACCGAGTTCGTCGAGCACCGCCGCCGCGGCGTGGACCTGCGGCGCACCGCCGTCGACGACGAAGAGGTTCGGCGGATAGGCGAACTTGCGTGACTGCGCCGGCGTGTCGGCGGTGGCGGCGCTGATCTCGCCGGACACCGGTGGCGGCGCATCCCGGTCGGACCGGTGGCGGAGGAACCGGCGCCGGGTGACCTCCGCAATGGACGCGACGTCGTCGGAGTGGCCCTCGCCGGCGGCATGCCGGATCGAGTAGTGCCGGTAGTCGGACTTGCGCGGCAGACCGTCTTCGAAGACCACGAGCGAGGCGACCACATCGGTGCCCTGCACGTGCGAGATGTCGACGCACTCGATGCGCAGCGGAGCCTGATCGAGCAGGAGCGACTCCTGCAGTTCCGTGAGCGCCGCCGAGCGGGTGGTGAGGTCGCCCGCGCGTCGGAGCTTGTGCTGCGCAAGAGCTTCGCCCGCGTTGCGCGCGACGGTCTCGAACAGCGCCTTCTTGTCGCCGCGCTGCGGAACCCGGAGTCGGACCCGACTCCCGCGGAGCCCGGACAGCCACTCCTCGAGTTCCTCGGCGTCGGAGGGCAGTTCCGGGACCAGCACCTCACGGGGTATGGACTCCCCGTGGGCCCGGTCGGTGCCGACCTCGACCGAGGCGTCGAAATCGACCTGGGCGCCGTAGAATTGGGTGACGAACTCCCCCACCACGTCGCCGTCGGTGCCGTTGTCGCTGCGTTCGACGACCCAGCCGCGCTGGCCGCGGACCCGCCCGTCGCGGACGTGGAAGACCTGCACCGACACCTCGAGCTGGTCGCCGGCGAGCGCGATCACGTCGGCGGTGGTGCCGTCGCCGAGCACGACCGCCTGCTTCTCCATCGCGCGTCGCATCGCACCGATGTCGTCGCGGAGCCGGGCGGCACGTTCGAAGTCGAGCTCCGCGGCGGCGACGTTCATGTCCCGTTCCATCTTGCGGATCATCAGGTCGGTTCGGCCGGCGAGGAAGTCGCAGAAGTCCTCGACGATCTCCCGGTGTTCCTCGGCGTCCACCCGCCCCACACAGGGCGCCGAACACTTGTCGATGTAGCCGAGCAGGCATGGGCGGTCGATCTGACGGTGCCGTTTGAACACACCGGCCGAGCAGGTACGGGCCGGGAAGACCCGGGTGAGTAGATCGACCGTCTCGCGGATCGCCCAGGCATGCGCGTACGGGCCGAAGTAACGCACCCCCCGTCGGCGCGGACCCCGGTAGACGAACAGCCGGGGGTACTCCTCGTTCAGGGTGACCGCGAGCATCGGGTAACTCTTGTCGTCGCGATAACGGACGTTGAAGCGCGGGTCGAACTCTTTGATCCAGTTGTATTCGAGCTGTAGCGCCTCCACCTCGGTGCCGACGACGGTCCACTCGACCGACGCCGCCGTCGTCACCATCTGGCGGGTGCGCGGGTGCAGCGAGGTGATGTCGGCGAAATACGACGTCAGCCTCGACCGGAGATTCTTGGCCTTGCCCACGTAGATGACACGACGATGCTCGTCGCGGAACTTGTACACCCCGGGATCGGTCGGGATGGACCCCGGCGCGGGGCGGTAGGTAGTCGGGTCGGCCACGTGTTCCAGGCTAGTGGCCGGGCCGGACAGTCCCGCGGTAGCGCTCCTCCACCTCGCGGAACCGGCTCATCGCGTCGATCGCGCGCTGGCCGTCACCGGCCTGAACAGCCAGGACGGTGATGTGTTCGTCGGACGGGAACAGCAGCCACGCCCCGAACCCCTTCTCCGGATAGGTGAGACCGAGAACACGGTCCCACTCGAAGAGTCGCACCGTCACCAGGTTGCGCACCTCGACGCCGGCGGCGCCGACACGCAGTCGCGGTCGGGTGAACAGCAGAATCGCCGCCGAGACGAGCACGCCGATGAGGATGATCGCGACCTGGTCGGCACCGCCGAGGTTGCGGACCCCCACGTCGTCGATGGTGAGCAGCAGACCGAACGTGATGTGGATCGCGAGCACGACCACGGCCGCCGCGATCGCCCACCTCGGCAGATTGCGGGGTCGGTACACGAGATCCCAACCCGCGGCGTCGGTCGGCGGGGTGTCCGCGGAACTCACGCCGAAGCTCCTCCGACCGCCACGGGATGGGTCTCGCCGCGGTGCAGCGCGCGCAGGGTCAGCGCCGACGCCAGCGCGGCGACGGTGGCCTGTGCGCCCTTGTCCTCCGTCGAGCCCGGGAGCCCGGCCCGGGCGATCGCCTGGTCCTCGGTGAGGACCGTGAGCACCCCGTTGCCGACCGGGGTCGACTCGTCGAGCGACACCCGCGTCAGGCCGGCGGTCACCGCGTCGCAGACGTACTCGAAATGCGGTGTCTCGCCCTTGATCACGACACCGAGGGCCACCACCGCGTCATGGGTGCGGGCCAGCGCCTGCACGATGACGGGCAGTTCGATGGCACCGGCAACCTGCACGATGGTCGGCTCGGTCACGCCGTTGTCCCGTGCGGCCCGGATGGCCCCGTCGAGGAGTGCGCCGCAGACGGTCTCGTGCCATTGCGACGAGACGATGGCCAGACGCAGGGTCCCCGCATCGGCGAGTTCGAGGGTCGGCTCTCCGTGGCCGCTCATGCAGGTGCTCCTTCGGATGCGCCGTCGGTGGGCTGGGCGTTGTCGGAGTGGGCGTGATCGTCGAGGCCGACGAGATCGTGGCCCATCCGATCCCGCTTCGTACGCAGGTAGCGGAGGTTCTCGGCGTTGGCGCGCACCGGCATCGGGACCCGGTCGACGATGTGCAACCCGTAACCGTCGAGGCCCACACGCTTGGCCGGGTTGTTGGTCAGCAGCCGCATCGACGAGACGCCGAGATCGACGAGGATCTGTGCACCGAGACCGTAGTCACGGGAGTCCGCGGGCAGGCCGAGCTCGAGATTGGCGTCGACGGTGTCGGAGCCGGCGTCCTGCAGCTGGTAGGCCTGCAGTTTGTGGAGCAGGCCGATGCCGCGGCCCTCGTGCCCGCGCATATACAGGATGATCCCGCGACCCTCGGCCGCAACCATCTCCATGGCCGCGTCGAGCTGCGGCCCACAGTCACAGCGCAGGGAACCGAAGACGTCGCCTGTCAGACACTCCGAATGCACGCGCACGAGGACGTCGTGGCCCTCGCCGTCGTCGCCGGTGATGTCGCCCTTGACGAGGGCGACGTGCTCGACGTCGTCGTAGACGCTCGAGTAACCGACCGCACGGAAATCGCCGTGGCGGGTGGGGATTCGGGCATCGGCGACGCGGACCACGTGCTTCTCGTGGCGGCGGCGCCAGGCGATGAGGTCGGCGATCGAGATGAGGGCGAGGTCGTGTTCGTCGGCGAACACGCGCAGCTCGTCGGTCTGCGCCATCGAACCGACGTCCTTCTGGCTCACGATCTCGCAGATCACCCCGGCCGGGGCGAGATCGGCGAGTCGCGCGAGGTCGACCGCGGCCTCGGTGTGCCCGGGGCGGCGCAGGACGCCGCCTTCCTTCGCGCGCAGCGGCACCACGTGTCCGGGCCGGGTGAAGTCGGCTGCCGCGGCGTCGGGATCGGCGAGCAGGCGCATCGTCGTCGCACGGTCGGCCGCGCTGATGCCGGTGCCGATGCCGTCGCGGGCGTCGACCGTCACGGTGTAGGCAGTGCCGTGCTTGTCCTGGTTCATCGAGTACATCGGGGGCAGGCCGAGGCGGTCACACGCGTCGCCGTCGAGCGGGACACACAGATAACCGGAGGTGTAGCGCACCATGAAGGCCACCAGCTCGGGGGTGGCCATCTCGGCCGCGAAGATCAGGTCGCCCTCGTTCTCGCGATCCTCGTCGTCGACCACCACCACGGCCTTGCCCGCCGCGATGTCGGCGATGGCGCGTTCGATCGTGTCGAACTCGACTCCGGTCCCCTCGCTTGTGGTCACGTCTTCACCGTCTCGCGGCGACTCGCTCATCAGAACCTCACTCGTTGTGCTCATTTCGCCCCCGCAACATCAGGAGTAACAGTCGTGTCCGAACCCAGGTGGAGGCGTTCGACGTACTTGGCGATGACGTCGACCTCGAGGTTGACCACGGTGCCGGGTCGGGTGGCGCCGAGGTTGGTCTCGTTGAGAGTCGTCGGGATCAGTGAGATCTCGAACCAGGACTCGTCTCCGGCTCCGCCGACCGCCGACACGGTGAGCGATACACCGTCGACGGTGATCGACCCCTTCTCGACGAGATAACGGGTGAGCGTGGCGGGCACGGCGATTCGTATGACCGTCCAGTTCTCCGACGGGCTGACGGCGGCGATCGTGCCGGTTCCGTCGACATGGCCCTGCACGATGTGGCCACCGAAACGACCGTTCGCGGGCATCGCGCGCTCGAGATTGACGGTGCTTCCGGCCGATAGGTCGGACAGCGAACTCCGGCGCAGCGTCTCGCCCATCACGTCGACGGTGAACTCACCCGGACGGAGGTCGACGACGGTCAGACACACGCCGTTGACAGCGATCGAGTCGCCATGGCCGGCGTCGGCGGTGACCACGGGCCCTCGGACGGTGAAACGGGCGGCGTCGGAGAGATCCTCGCGGTCGGCGATGACGCCGAGTTCTTCCACGATTCCGGTGAACACGCACTCCTCCTGCTCGCTCGGAGCAGACAGGGCGGCCTCGTGTCGCCTGTTCTCTCGCATCCGGACTATGACCGTCGGCTTCGGATTCGCACCGAATCTGCTGTCCCTGCCTGGTGGCAGGCGCTCGCGGGCTGGACGATGCGGATCCACCGCACCCTCATCACCGCCGGTGGGGAATTTCACCCCGCCCCGAGAACTGGTGACATCGACGCTAGCACGGTCGGCGATGTCCGTCGCATTGCGATTCCGGTGAGCGAAAAGCGCCGCGGTCATGTCGTGCCGCTCAGCTTTCGCGCGAAGTGGTCGAGGGGCGCGACAGGGTGACGAGGACGTCGTCGCCGAGCCGGGTCACCGACGTCGTGCTGAACCGCAGGCCGTCGGCGAGGGTGGTCACCCCGGGGATCTCCACCGAACTGCGACCGGCGCCCAGCACCAGCGGGGCGACGTACGCGTGTACCTCGTCGACGAGTCCGGCGGCGAAGAAGGCCCCCAGAATGTGCGGCCCGCCTTCGACCAGCACCCACAGGGCGTCGGGCAGGGCCGCGAGGACGTCGGCCGGATCGTGGGAGTCGACCTGGATCAGCGGGCCACCGACGGACTCCCGGAGGCGGGCGTCCGCGGGGAGGTCGCGGTGACCGAGGACGACGCGGGCCGGCTGGTGCGGATGCAGCGTGCCGTCGGCCGTGCGCGCGGTGAGCGTCGGATTGTCGGCCAGCGCGGTGCCGGTGCCGATGACGATGGCGTCGATCCGGGCTCGTTGGGAGTGCGCATGGTCGCGTGCCTGTGGGCCGGTGATCCACTGGCTGGTGCCGTCGGGCGCGGCGATCCGGCCGTCGAAACCCGACGCTATTTTCGCGGTGACATGCGGCCGACCCAGGCGCTGCCGGGTGAGCCATGGGCGGAGCGGGCCGTTCTCGACGTCCTCGACGGCGACTCCCCCGGTGACGCGTACCCCGGCGGCCCGTAGGGTCTCGGCGCCGCCGGCGGCGACCGGGTTGGGGTCGCTCACCGCGTAGTGGACCTCGGCGACGCCCGCATCGACGAGGGCCTGCGCGCACGGGCCGGTGCGGCCGGTGTGGTTGCAGGGTTCGAGAGTGACGACCGCGGTGCCGCCACGCGCGGCATCGCCCGCGGCCCGCAGTGCCATGACCTCCGCATGTGGTCCGCCGGGTGGTTGCGTCGCCCCGACGCCGGCGACGGTGCCGTCGGCGGCGAGGATGACTGCGCCGACGGGCGGATTCGGGGAGCTGATCCCCATCGCCTCCCGGGACGCGCTGATCGCGCGTTCCATGGCGGCGCCGATGTCCATCTCTCAGGCCTGGGTCTGTGCCCGTGCGGTGGCGGCCGACTCGCGCAGCGCCGCGATGGCCTGTCCGGGATCATCCGCGCCGTAGACGGCCGATCCCGCGACGAAGCAGTCGATCCCGGCCTCGGCGGCCTCCTCGATGGTGTCAGCGTTGATGCCGCCGTCGATCTCGACGAGGAGCTTCAGGTCCTCGGCATCGATGAACTTCCGGATGGCGCGGGCCTTTTCGAGTACATCGGGGATGAACTTCTGACCACCGAAGCCCGGTTCGACGCTCATGATCAGCAGGGTGTCGAAGTCGCGCAGGATCTTCAGATACGGCTCGAGTGCGGTGCCCGGCTTGATCGACAGACCCGCCTTGGCCCCGGCGGCCCGGATGTCACGGGCGACGCCGATCGGGTTCTCGGTGGCCTCGGCATGGAACGTGACGTTGTGTGCGCCGGCCTCGGCGTACGGCGGTGCCCACCGTTCCGGGTTCTCGATCATCAGATGGCAGTCGAGCGGGATGTCGGTGGCCTTCAGCAGGCTCTCGACGATCGGCAGGCCCAGCGTGAGGTTCGGCACGAAGTGCGCGTCCATGACGTCGACGTGCAACCAGTCCGCCCGGGTGTCGCCCGGCCGCGCAACCGCGGCGGCCTCCGCCGCGAGATTCGCGAAGTCCGCGGAGAGGATGGACGGGGCGATCATGGGCGCGGTGCCAGCGGTGCACATGGTCGACAAGTGTAGGACGCGGGGTTCGTACGGACGTATAGCGGTCGGGCCGGGTCCACGGAAGTCCCGACCTTTCACGACTTCGCCACTCCGGACCTGGAAGTCAACAGAGTTCGGGCCTGATCCTCCGGGACCCGGCGATGAACACAGTCACAGTGCCGAGCCTGCGGGCCAGCCAGGATCCTGGGGCTGCGGAGAGCGCGGCATGGGTCCGCTGCCGCGGACCTCAGCCTCCGCGGGCACTCCTGAAGGGAGCGGCTCGGCATTACACCCTTCGGCTTCCTCGGGGAACCCGCCCGCGGAAGCAAGAAACTCAAAGTCGTCAACTTTCCAGTCACCGAACACATCACTGTCCGGCCTTCGTGCTATCCCGCGCTGCCCTGCCGGCGGGGCCTGCCCCAATCTAGAGAATTCGATTATCGAAGCCAGACTGCTTTTTGGATGAGTTCGCCAGCGTTTCGCCCCTGAGCTATCGACAGAGGAGTGATAACCGAACTCGCACAGCACAACACGAGTGCGGTTTCCTCGCTGCAGACGGCTTAGCACACTAAAGGTTGACGTCCCCACCAGTTTCGACGACGCACTCTGACTCGGCAGAGCCCGCACCTTGGCCTCGGTATCTGAGGGCGAAGCGTCCACGAAGCCGGGATACGCCCACGACAACGACTGCCCCTCCTGCGCCAAGTAAAACGACTCCACGTATGCCCGAATGAACGTACCCTCCGCACTCATCGGATCGAAGCGGTCATTCGCTGGCCATCGGAAGGTGACGTCGAAACCGGGCGGTAGGCCCTCATCTCGAGTGGCACTACCAGGGGACGCCTCTCTGTCCTGGTTGTTACTGGCTCCGACGCACGAGGTCAGCGCAAGCACCGTAAGTATCACCAGAAACGCTCTGCCACCACGCAGTTGCAGATTCCTCACCACCCAGCACCCTTCGGTAGCTTGGGATCCTTTAACCTGTTCAGCTGATTCTCGTACTCGTTCAGGAAATCGTTGTCCCGGTCACCGAATATGTCTTGCACCACAGAATTGATCTTCTTTGTGTCGCCACCCTCAGCGAGCCCGTTGCGTCGTAGATTGTCGACAAACTCCGGGTCATCCATTCGATCGCCATAAATGTCGCGCATTTCTACGCTATCTAAAAAGCTGGGGTTACTTCGTATATATCCCTCAAGCAGTCCTTGATAGACCGAATCCAGATTAGTCCCTCTGAAAACGCTTGCGCGAACCTCGTTGAACTGGACATCTGGGCTGATATCGTCTGGATTCGGCGGCATCCCGACCACGCCCAGCTTAAGCGACGGCGAAGCAACATCTACGAACGTTTTGAAGAGCGGATTCAGGTTGGGGGCCGCGAGCCCCAATGACTTCACTGAATCGAATGCAGCACCGTGTAGGGCGTAATCACGTGCGGCCTCATAACGTTTGTCGGCGACGTCCTCGTCGAGCATCTCGTTTAATCCACCGGTCATCGCGCCATGCAACCGCCCCACAACCTCGCCCAACCCGGCACGAGTCGCGTCGGCTCCGAATATCTGTTCTAGTGCACTCGCCTGCAGCATGGCATTCGTGTTGATTATTCGTCCTGCATCCGGGTCTGTATCCAGAATATGGAACAGCGCCTTGAAGTCATATGCGTCATCGAGAGGCACAACGCCCCGAGTCTCGAATATATCGGAATCTGCGCCTCCGAGTTCGGCCAAGTACGGCGCGACGGCCGAAGCCAAGGTTCGCGTGAGTTCAGGGTTCAGCGCGCCAAGAGATTCCGGTGAGCCGTTAACGTCTGCGAAGTCAACCTTGTTGTCCGCTATGAATCGAGCCAAGGCGCTGGCGACCTCGCCCGACCTCACACTGTCGGCCATCTGTTCCGCAGTTGCGTGATCTGGGGTGTTGGCGACGCCGGGCATCCAGTTGAAGAGTTTGTTGATGCCGTCACTCCCATGCCCCGCCTCATCGGTCCAATCGAACGTCAGCAGACGCTTGAGGGCTTCGGCATCCTTGAATGACCGCTCGGTGCCGTCCATATCGAACGTCGTCGGCATCGTGCTGCTGGACGGATTGCCGGTCGCCGACATCACTGCGTCATGTACCGCAATGTGATCACTACCCGCGACGCCGAGCATCTGAACGAGGAGACTTTCGACTTCGCCCTTGCCGACGAGATTGTGATTCAACAGGCCGGGATTGGAGGCATACTCAGTGGCACCTGCACCTGCGATCTCACTGGCTCTCGCGATCAAGGCCCGGTCGACGTCGCTTCCCAACTGCACAGACTCCGAGCCGTACGCACCCCCGGCCGGATCAACTGAGCGGTGTTCAAGGATGTCCATCACCGACGTGAGGTCGTCGAAGGTCTTCAGATCGGTAACCGACCTGTGGCCGCCGGAGTGCGCGCCCGAGTCCGGAACCGTCAACCGGCCCTTACTCGCAGCAGATTCGGTCAGCGCGTCCCGGATCGGCGCCGGAAGTTGACTCATGCCGCCGGTCACGAATGGTGCTTGAGTCCCCAAGATCTCGGCGAACGGGTTCGAATCGGTCTGTGCGGTCCGCAGATGAGGATTGCCGAGCATGAACACCCCATCGGCAAGCCCCTGCTTCAAGCTCTCCTGTTCCGCGCCGGCGTACTTGTCGCCGAAAGACTTCAGTGCGTCGAGCGAGCGGGGCTGCTGCCCCTCGGGTCCGGCGCCCCAGTTCGGCGTGTAGATCGCTTTCAGGTAATCGAACTGTTCTTTGGGAATGACCGCAAGGTCTCCGCGGGCCAGCGCTGCGCGCTGTTCCGGGGTCAGGCTGGTCGCGCTGAAGAACCGATCCTTCTGCTCCCTCGTGGCGGTCCCACTCATGATGGCTTGGACATCGATACTGGCCTGGCCCGGTGAGTAGCTCGACGCCAACGGCGCATTGCCCTCCGCGTCCCCGAAGGCCGTCGCGAGCACTCGCGCCCCGTTGCGATCGTCCTCACCCATCTGGTCTGCGAGTGACTGAAGTGAGAGGGTGGCCGTTTTAGCTTCTTCAGAACGCGACGCCTGGTCGGCGAGAATCGCACCTTCGGTCGCGCTCCCCGCCTCCACGCCCTTGAGCTCGGCCGCATAGTCCCGGGTGTCTCGTACAGTCCAGTCGTCGGCAACGCTGAACTTGTCCCGTTCCAGTCCGAGCGCGCGAAGCAGCGCCGTGGTGCGATTCGGGCCGATCGCTGACGAGGTGTTTCGTAGGACGTTGGCAGCGTGGGTGAGGTCGGCGCCGAGCTTGTTGATCTCGACCCGATCCGAGCCGGCGCGGGCTTCACATCCGAGCTGTGAGGCGCCGACCCATCCCTTCGAGTCACCGGCCCTCATCGGCGCGTCCGCCATCGCCTGCGTCTGTTTCCGAAGACCATCCGCCCCGGCGTCGAGCGCGTTCGCCGCAGCATCCAGGGACATCACGTCCCACCCATTGACAATGGACCTCGATGGACGTGACATCAGAATTCGCTGATCGCACGGAAGCCGCTGGCCAGTGCCTCCTCGGTGTCAGCGACCTCGCCGACCGCCTGGTAGCAGGTCTGCGACACCTGGTCCATCCTCGCCGCCGCGCGACCCAACAACGAACGAACAGTGTCGTCCTTACCTGAGCACGCCGCACCGATGGCCGAGGCCGGCATCGCACCCGAAGCGTCGCCGAAGGCGGACTTCCCGGTCCACAGGGCTCGCGTCTCCGACGAGCATCGAGCCAGCGCATCGCCGACGCCGGTGATGACACCCAGTTCCTCGACACCAAACCGTTCAGCCATACAAACCCCCCCGAGTCTGCATCAGTCCACGACGTGGCACACACCGCCACCACGAACAACCTAGTACGACATCACGCTGCCGTCCGTCCGCCATCCACAATCAGGAGGCAGCGAGTATCTGGATCAGGCGCGTTTCGACGCCGCTCCATGTTGCCGGCTGATGCCCGATCGCGGGCGGGGCAACGCTCCGATGTCGGGCCTTGGTCGGGGTGATCACGTCGATCACGCGTACCCCGCCCACCATCTTCACGTTGTAGAACCAGCCGGGCGCTTCCTTGGCGCGGTTGTGGAGCATGCAGGTCCCGTCTGCGTTGACCGCGCTGGTCGGCCCCCTGCGTCGGTGCGGTGCCGCGTGGTCGATCTCCGCGACCGGCGCACCGCAATAGGGGGTCCGGCACCGCTGGTCTCGTAGACGTATGTAGCGGGCAAGTGCGGGCGGGAAAGCCCGCGATCGAGATTCCATCGCGACCAGGGCCCCGTCGGATGGTCGTGCGTACAGGCGGCGCAGTGTCGACGCGGTCTCACCCTCGGGGTCTACCGAATCGGCTATCAGGAGTCTCGCGACGGTCGCCGGGACCGGACCGTACCCCGACACGTCCGCGGCCGTATCCGCCAGGCCCAACAAGCTCTGTTCGGACAGAACGACATTCACCGCGATCGGCGTCGGCTCCGCAACCGAGCGGCCGGTGACACGCTCAACGAGGGTGTCGGCCATGACTTCCTGATGAGAGCGGCCATCGGACGCGGACACCGAGTCGGCGTGCTTCTTGAGCGCGGCGTACACCGCGATCCCGTCCGCCATCGGCAGCAGCGCCGACAGTTGCGTCATCAGATCCGGCGCGGGCCGAACGGTGACGCGACGATCCTTCTCGGCCTTCGCCTTCCGAGCCACCACCGCTTCTGGTTCCAACTCGTAAGCGTGTCGTTTGGCGAGCGCCTCGATCTCGCGATCGGACATACCCATCAGCACCGCGGGATCACCACAGATGCGGCGGTCGGTCTCCTCGCGCGATTCACGTATCAGATAGGCGGTCTCGCGCACCAGGATCGTTGCCCGCCACTCGGTGAGGACTCCCGCGGTGAGTGCCGCCAGAGTGTGCGGCATCTCGTACGCCAGGGCGCGGGCGAACCCGAGGCACTGACTTCCCTTGCGAGGCGACACCTTACGCGCCAGACCCACTTCGGCGGCCAGACCGCGCCCGCGCCGCTGGTGTGGGACGTTCCGCGCGGCTTCGTCGGCCGCGCGCAGGTCATCGAGATTCGCGGTCTCCCGCACCTGAGACGCGGTGCACGCCGACTTGATCTCTTCGAGAAGAGTGAGGCGACCCACCGATTCCGCCTCGTCGACACCTACCGGCATCGCCGACAAACCATCCGCGATAGACCGCAGATGGTCGGTACCCAAGAGAATCTTTGTGTTCGGCGATGCCTCGTACATGCATTCGATAGTACCGAAGTATCCGCGGTCCAGGAAGCATTTTCCACAGGATCTGGGTAGCCATTTCACTTAGCCATTGAGTTCAGCGTAAGAACCTGTCACACTTAGCCACATGGCACATAGTTCGACTCCACTCGACGAGATCTTCGGCGCGCTCTCCGATCCCACGCGTCGCGCCGTCGTCGAACGCCTGGGGCGTGGGCCGGCCAGTGTCGGCGAGCTCGCCGACCCCTTCCCCATCACCCTGCCGTCGTTCATGAAGCATCTCCGCGTGCTGGAGGACAGCGGGCTCGTCTTGACCAAAAAAGTCGGACGTACGCGAATGTGCACCCTTGACAGGCGGCGTATGCGCCGTCTGTCGACGTGGCTCGAACACCAACGCACCGTGTGGACCGAACGCACCGACCGTCTCGAAGACTTCGTCACGGACACCGAGGAGACACCATGATCGACCCCGAACTCGACCTGACCCTGCACCGGGTGATCCGCGCTCCGCGAGAACGCATCTGGGATGCCTGGACGCGGCCGGAGCAATTCGCACAATGGTGGACGCCGGCGCCGACCGTCACCCGCGTCGACCGCCTCGAAGCCACACCGGGTGGCGCGCTAGTGACCCGGATGAGCGAGGACGGAACCACTTTCGTCCCGCACATGGACGCCGTCTTCCTGGTCGCGGACGCCTACGAGCGCTTCGTGTTCACCAATGCCGTCGACAGCTCGTGGCGTCCCGCCGAACCGTCGCCGGTTCCCATGACCGCCGAGGTCACATTCGCCGAGCACGCGGACGGAACCGAGTACCGCGTCGTGGTGCGCCATCGGAGTCCGTCCGACCGTGACCGCCATGACGAACTGGGGTTCTACGACGGCTGGGGTTCGGTCACCGCCGCACTCGCCGACCTGGTGGAACGCGAAGCCCCACAATGAAGGTCGCCGTCTCGGACCTCGTCGTGATCGACGACGCCACGGTCGTCAGCTTTATACCGACGGATGGACCTGCCAACCGGGCGACGGCTTCATCGCCGGCCATGGTCGCGGCGCGAAATCGTTAGGCTGTCGCGGAATTTCGGA
The DNA here is from genome assembly GCF_042743165.1 of Gordonia sp. NPDC058843. NCBI lineage: Bacteria > Bacillati > Actinomycetota > Actinomycetes > Mycobacteriales > Gordoniaceae > Gordonia > Gordonia sp. NPDC058843. Next base: position 9,236 of record NZ_JBHYNC010000003.1, on the reverse strand, counting down.
GTTCGTCCCGGTTCGACCGCACTCCGCCGTCTCCTTGGCGTAGCGCGTGCCACCGACGGATTGGCGAACGTAATCGACAACGCGCCACGCGCCGAACACATCTCGGTTGGCACCTCTGGCTGTCCCACCCCGGTCGGCCGCCGGAAGAGCGCCAGGCGTGCGTTCGAACCGGATGACAGCGGGGAAGGTCCACTCCGGGTAACTCGTGTTCAACCATTCGCGGGCAGGATCCTCGGGATTCCTGCGCACGGATTGAACATCGCTTCGGCACAGGACCATGGTCGTGAACAACCCGTCGTCCTCGCGTCTGAGAGGACGGAAGAAATAGGTGCCGGCCAGGTCCGTCGAGTAGCTCGGAGACACGAGCCGACCAGCGACAAGGGAGTCAATGTCCGCCGGTGCAGCCTCCCTGAACCCCGGGTAGCCCCACTCCGGAGACCGACCGGCGAACGCCAACTCGAACGACTCCACAAAAGCCCGCACGAAGGTGCCCGTCGGATCGTGCAGGTCGACGACATCGGTCGGCGCCCAGCGGAAGGTGACGTCGTACCTCGGCGGCAGATGGTCCGCGGAAGGTGCCGCAGACGTCGACTCCGGCCGCGGCGTGTCGGTCGGGCCACACCCGGAAGACGTGGCGAGGACTGTCAGAACCAGGAACAACCCGACGACGGTTCTGGCCACGCGTGGTGGAACGACTACAGTCACCAGCCCTCCCGATGCTCGGTCGCGGTCCTGGCTCGGTCGAATTGCGGGTCGTACAGGGTGCTGTAGTTGTCGATCTCGACGCCCGGGAGGTTCAACATGAATTCTGGGACCTTACCGATGTCCACCGAGTTCGGCGGCAACGTATCGCCGGTGCGTAGCCCTTCAAAGAACTCCTCCCCTCGGCCGGGAAACATAAGTCGAAAATTCGGGTCGTCAACGAGATCGGGATGCGCCCGAAGATGGCCCTCCAGCATCTGGACGTATTGAGCCTCCGTCGACATGGTCTTGAAGACTTGGTTGTCGAGAGCTGACAGCTCCGCGTTGCCACTGCCCTGCCCAGGCGGGAGCCCTACAAACTCTAGCTTTGTCTCTGGCGCGGACACGTCGAGAATGGCTTTCACGACTGGGCCGAGGCCTGGCACTGCAGAAACCAGGGCCTTCCCACTGTCGAACATCGCCCCATGTTTGGTGTACGCCTCGACTGCGTGGGCTCGATTGTCCGCTGTGTCATTGTCGATCTGTTCCTGCATTCCCCCCGTCATCGCTCCTTCGATTCGACCCGCGAGAGTACCGAGCGAGGCTCGGCTCGGGTCCGCACCGAAGAGTTCTTGAATATGGTCAACCTGGATTGCTGCCATCGAGTTGAAGATCCGCCCTGACACCGGGTCAGAATCGAGAACCTGGAACACCGACTTCAACTCGTAGGCGGAATCCAGAGATGACGTGCCCAGTGTCCCGAAGATCTCAGGATCCGCACCGGCTAGTTCCGGAGTGTATGGAGCGAGAGCTTTGGCAAGGGTTTGCGTGAGTTCGGGATTGAGTTCGCCGATTGCCTGCTTATCGTCACCGATGTCAACGAGTTCAGTCCTGTTCTCTGCGAATATTCGTGCCAGCTCGCTCGCAATATGACCAGCTCGCTCACTTTCGGCGATTGCCTCTGGACTCCCATCGTGCGGAATCGCGGCATCTGGCATCCAGTTGAACAGTTTGTTCACTCCGTTGCTGCCGACTCCCACTCCGTTTGTGTCGACTTGGTCCGACCAATCGAAGGTGAGCAGATTTCGCATCGCATCAGATGCGTTGTACGAACTTGCTTTCCCGTTCAGGTCGAAGACCTCGGGCATGAAACCCAGCGGAGCCGCACTACCGTGCCGGCCCATGAGCGCGTCGTGGACAGCGATGTGATCGCTGCCCGCGTTGTCAACCATTCTTCGTAGAAGCTTCTCGACATCGCCGTGCGCGATCTCATCGTCGCCGATGCTGTAGGCATCCTTCCCATTTCCTCCCCCCGCGATTTCGCTGGCACGCGCAATCAGGGCGCGGTCGATGTCACTGCCGAGTTGGTTGCTCTGTCCCGGCTCGGTCGACCGGTGGTCGAGGATGTCCATCAACTTCTGAAATCCGTGGTACTTCTCGATGTCGGCGTAATGACCGGTCAAAGTCATCGATCTCGACACATCCCGCTCGGACACCGCCGACTTTGTCAACAGGTCCTTGACCGATGCGGGCAGCTCATTCACGCCCCCGGTCACAAACCTCTGCGGCGATGTGATGCCCAGGGTCTGCAATGGTCCAGCGAGGAATCCCGGCTCGAGTCGCTGTTCAGTCCGCACCCGGGGATTGCCGAGAAGGTAAAGGCCGTCTGCGAATTGCCGTTTCAGCACGTCCGACTCCGCGCTCCCGAAGCGATCTCCGAAGGTTGCCTGCGCGTCCAGACCGCGCGGCAGCCCCGCGACACCGCCCTCCGACGCCTCATAAAACGCCTTGAGGTAATCGAGTTGCTCTTTGGCGATCACTGCATAGTCTCCGCGGGCCAACGCGCCGCGCTGCTCGGGCGTCAGCTGTGTCGCGCGAGTGAAACGCTCGCGCTGTTCGTCAGTAGCCGTGCCTTGCATGATGGCGAGCCAGTCCGCCTTGGCGGTTTGTGGTGAATAGGCCGAAGTCACGGGCGCGTGTGCGTCGGCGCCGGCAAACGCCGCGGCGAGCGCGCGAGCACCGTTGCGGTCGTCCTCCCCCATCTGATCAGCGAGACCTTGCAGGGACAGCTTTGCATTCGTGGCCTCAGTCGCGCGGTCGGCTTGCTGGGACAGAATGCTACTTTCAGCGGCGCTCCCAGCTTCCACACCGTTGAGTTCGCTCGAATAGTCACGGGTGTCGGTGACCGACCAATCGTCGTGCACCTCGAAACGATCCATCTCCAGTGCCAACGACCGGGTCAGCGCGACGTTGCGGTTGGCGCTGATTGCCGTCGAAGTGTTCCGTAGGACATTCGCCGCTGCAGAGAGTTCGGTACCGATCTTGTTGATCTCCGTGCGGTCCGACTGCGTTCGACTTTCGCACCCTAGTTGAGATGCACCCACCCATGCCTGCGAGTCACCTGCGATCATTGGTGCGTCGACCATTTTCTGCGTCTGTCTCAATAACAGCGTGACGGCGGTATCGAGTTTGTTGGCCGCGTCGTCGAGAGACAGAACGTCCCATCCGTTGACGGTCGACCGGGAAGGCCGATTCATCAGAACTCTGAGATCGCGTTGAAACCGCTGGCAAGCTCGTCCTCGGTGTCGATCACTTGCTGTCCGGCCTCAAAGCAAGTTTGCGCCACTTGGTCGAGCCTGGCCGCTGCCCTGTCGAAAATTGCGCGCACGAGGGCATCCTTGTCCGCGCAGGCCTCCCCGATCGCCGAGTTTGGCATTCCTGCGGTCGCGAGAACGAACGCGCCCTCAGTCGTCCAGAGATTTCCGATCTCGGAACCACATTGCGCGAGCGTGGCTCCGACCTCGTAGATCGTGCCCACCTCGTCCACAGCAAACCGTTCGCCCACCATTTCCCCCGTCCGTGCACACGCAGGCTCTTCGCCGGTTGCGAAAACGCGATCGCAGACTACCCCAGGACAACTCCGAAGTCTGTGCCTTGTGCACACGTTGACGGACTGGACCGGGCTCGGTCGTTGTCGTCAGTCCCGCGTCAACGCCGCCAGGAACATCGCGTCGGTGCCGTGGACGTGTGGCCAGAGCTGCACGTGGGGGCCATCTCCCAGCAGATCCGGACCGAGCTTGCCCACCGTCACGAGCGGCCTGGCATCGAGTTGGCGCACACCGTCGACCGATCCCACCACGTCGGCCACCACCGCGGTCGTCTCGGCCGGGTGCGGCGAGCACGTCGAATAGACCACGACACCACCGGGTTTCACCAACCGCAGGGCCTCGGTGAGCAGCTGCTTCTGCAGGATGACGAGTTCGTCGACGTCGGCAGCGGTCCGCCGCCAGCGGGACTCGGGTCGGCGGCGCAGCGAGCCAAGGCCCGAGCATGGGGCGTCCAGCAGAATGCGGTCGTAACCGACGTCGAGGCCACTCGACCGGGCGTCGGCGACATGGATGGTCACCGGTAGGTCGGAGACGACCTTGCGGATCAGCCCGGCACGGTGCTCGGACACCTCGACCGCATCGAGGCGGGCGCCGTCGATCTCGGCGAGAGAACCGATGAGCGCGGCCTTCCCGCCGGGGCCGGCACACATGTCGAGCCATCGGCCGCCGTCGTCGGCGACCTCCGCCACCGTCACGGCACGAGCGACCAGCTGGCTGCCCTCGTCCTGGACTCCCGCGTATCCCTCGCGGATCGCCGCGACGTCGCCGGGATCGCCACCCGGCAGGTACACGCAGTACGGGGAGAAGTCGCCGACCTCCCCCTCGCTGGTGAGGGCGAGCTCCTCGGCTGTGATGAACCCGGGACGGGCGACGAGATGGACGGGTGGTCGCTCGTCGTCGGCGGCCAGCGCGGCCTGAAGTTGTCCCGCCGAGCCCCCGAGAGCATCTCGGAACACCTCCGCGATCCATCGCGGGTGCGCGTACTGGAAGGCGAGGTAACCGACGAGATCGTCGGCGGGCGACGGGGCGAGCTCCGTCACCCACATGTCCTCGTCCTTCTGCGACACCTTCCGCAGCACCGCATTCGCGAACCCGGAAGGGCCCATACCGTTCTCGGCGCGCACCAGATCCACCGACGTGGACACCGCCGCGTGGGCACCGACCCTGGTCCGCAGCAGCTGATAGGTCCCGAGCCGCAGGACGTCGAGGACTGTGCCGTCGATGTCGGTGACGGGACGTTTGGCGGCGGCGGCGATCACCGCATCGAGCAGACCCTGGGCCCGTGCGGCCCCGTACGCCAGCTCGGTGGCGAAGGCGGCATCGCGTCCTTCGATCCTCCGGTCCCGCAGCATCTTCGGGAGGACGAGATTGGCGTAGGCGTCGCGCTCGCGCACGGCGCGCAGGGTGTCACGGGCAGCCACGCGCGCGGGATCGAGATCCTTCTGCCGGAACTTGCCGCTCATCCCAGGACCGTCCCGTCGGTGAGGCGTGCACCACGAGCCCAGTCGGCGGCGGGCATCGGCTTCTTTCCCGGCGGTTGCACGACGCCGAGTGTCACCGGCTGCGTACCGGTGCCGACGAACACCGCCTTCTTGGTCACCGCCAGTACGCCGGGCGCGAGCGCACCGTCCCGAACCGACTGCGGCAGAACGGGATCATCCGTCGACCCGACGATCGTCACCGGCCCGACCTTGATCCGAGCCCCGTCGAGACCCGTCCACGGTCCGGGTGCGGGGGTATACGCGCGGATCAGTCGATCGATGATGTGCGCCGGCAACTCCCAGCGGATTCGCGCGTCGTCGACCTCGACCTTGGGCGCGTGGCTCACCCCTGTCGTCGGCTGCGGTTCCGGGGCGAGTTCACCCGCCTCGAGACCGTCGAGGGTGGAGAGCAACAGCCCCGACCCGGCATCGGCCAGTCGCGCCAGGAGGTCACCGCTGGTGTCGGTGGGCCGAATCGTCTCGGTGAGCACACCGAAGACCGGACCTGTGTCGAGCCCCTTCTCCAGCCGGAACGTGCTTGCTCCCGTCACCTCGTCGCCGGCCGCGATCGCAGCCTGGACGGGAGCCGCACCCCGCCAGGCCGGCAGCACCGAGAAGTGCAGATTGATCCAGCCGTGGAGAGGCAGGTCGAGCAGCCCTGGTGGCACGAGCCCGCCGTAGGCCACGACGGCGCCGCAGTCGGGCGCCCAGCGCCGGAGAACCTCGTCCACCTCCGGCTCCGACAGCCGACGCGGGGCGATGACTTCGAGGGAGTGCTCGTCTGCGAGCCGGCCGACGGGAGATCGCGTCACCTTGCGGCCGCGGCCGGACACCGCGTCGGGACGGGTGATGACCCCGACCACCTCATGCGACGGCGAGTCGATGAGAGCTTGCAGCGACGGCACGGCGACCTCGGGGGTCCCGGCGAAAACAATGCGCATTCATCCGATCGTAGGCGGGTCGATCTGCACCCGGATCGGCCCGGTCTGCCGATGTGTGTTGCGGCGTGCCTGACCCGCGACGAGCGCCTCCGCGAGGAGCCGTCCGTCCTTGCGTGGCAATCGCACCAGGATTCGATCCATCTCGTCGTCGGCTGCGGCCTCCCACTCCGCGCTACCGGCGGGTGGGCGCACTCCCGGAGGCAGCGGCACGGGCCCGAGAACATCCGCCTCGGTGGGCAATTCGAGATGTTCGACGAAGTCGGTGATCACCCCGGTCGGTCCGTCGACCGATGCCATCGTCACTGCCGGCGGGAAGCCGAGTTCCACTCGTTGTCGCAACTGGATCGAGGCGAAACCGACCGGGTCCCAACGGATCAGCGCCTGTACGGGCGCCAGCGCCGAATCGGCGACGATCACCACACGGCCACCTTCACCGTGCGAGGTGACCATCGCCGCCAGCGCCATCCAGCGCCGGACCGCGTGCTCCTCCGCACGCAGATCCGCGCGGTCGAGCTGTGCCCAGGTGTCGATGACGACCGCGGCGCCGTACCCGCCTGGTGCCACCGGTTCGGCGCCGGGCGTCGCGACAACGAGCCGCGCACCGGGTTCGATCTCGTCGATGATGGTGTCGCCGCCGCTGGTCAGCACCGGCACGCCGGCAAAAGCGCGTCCCAGCTCCTCGGCGGTCCGGCGGGCACCGGTCACCGTCGCCCGCACCGTCGTGTTGCCGCACTCCGGACAGCGGAAGGACCGTTCCGGCCGGCCGCACCACCGGCAGCTCAGCCGCTGGTCGGCATCGAGTTGCAAGGGCCCGTGACAGGCACGGCAGCGCGCATGTTCTCGGCAACGGGTGCATGCCAGCGACGGCACATAGCCCCGGCGCGGGACGCTGAACACCACCGGCCGATCGGCGGCGAAGGCCGATCGCGCCGCGTCGAACGCGACTTCGGGGATGCGAGCGGACCTCGCCATGGGGTCACGAGCGATCTGCCGGTCGTCGTCGGAGATGGCCTGGACGCGTGGGCTGCGCGTGCGGACCGTCGCTCGATCCGCGACGAGATCGTGTGCCCAGCCCGACGCCACCAGAGCCTGGGCCTCGGCGGTCCGGGCGAATCCGCCGAGCAGGAGACCGCACCGCTCGTGGTGTGAGCGCAGCACCGCCACCTCACGGGGATGCGGGTACGGCGCGCGCGGGTCGGCCATGCTGTCGTCGCCGTCGTCCCACACGACGACGAGGCCGAGGTCGGCGACCGGCGCGAACACCGCGCTTCGGGTGCCGATCACCAGTTGCGCGGCGCCGCGGCGCACGGCCAGCCATCGGCGGTAGCGCGCGGTGGGTCCGAGTCCGGCGGACAATGCGACACCGCGGTCGCCGATCAGCGGCTCACACTCGGCCCACACGCGATCGAGATCTCGCTGATCAGGCACGACGAGGATGCACCCGCGTCCCGCCGCGAGCGTCGCCGCGGCGAGCTCGGCGAGACGGCGTGGCCAGTCCTCCCCCGGGAGGGCCTGCCACACGGCGCGGGGATGACCGTCGCGGAGGTTCTCGACGTAGGAGTCGGCAAGCGGGTACCGATGCCAGTGGGTGAGTTCGGGCGTCTCGACGACGGCGGCCGGGTCGGGCGTCGTCTCCTTCTCGGTGCGCGCGTGCCGAGGCGGTATCGCCAGACGCACGACGTCGCCCATGGTGCCCGCGTATCGGTCGGCGACCGCCCGGCACAGCGCTGCCAATTGCGGGGTCAGGACCGGTTCCGCGGACACGACACGGTCGAGCCACCCCAGCTTGCCGGGATGGTCGCTTTTCTCGATTCGCTCGAGCAGATACCCGTCGACGAGTCGTCCGGAGAAGCGCACGCGGACGCGCACGCCCGGCTGCGCGATCTCGTCCTGGTCGACGTCGATCAGGTAATCGAAGGGCCGGTCGAGATGCGCGAGCCCCAGAAGAGGCAGAACACGGGCCACCGGCAGCTCAGCGGCCGGGACCCGTGCTCCCTTGGGTGTCAGTGAAAGTGCTTCCGGAGGGGGTCTACAGACCCGCGGCGGCCCGCAGCTTCTCCGCGCGGTCGGTCCGCTCCCACGGCAGATCGACGTCGGTGCGACCGAAGTGCCCGTACGCGGCGGTGGGTGCGTAGATCGGGCGCAACAGGTCCAGGTCGCGGATGATCGCGAGCGGACGCAGGTCGAAGTTCTCCGCGATGACGCGCTCGATGACAGCCGGATCGACCTTCTCGGTGCCGAACGTCTCGACGAACAGACCGACCGGTGCGGCCTTGCCGATCGCGTAGGCGACCTGGACCTCGATGCGGTTGGCCAGGCCCGCGGCCACGGCGTTCTTCGCGACCCAGCGCATGGCGTACGCCGCGCTGCGGTCCACCTTCGACGGATCCTTGCCGGAGAACGCGCCGCCTCCGTGGCGGGCCATGCCCCCGTAGGTGTCGACGATGATCTTGCGGCCGGTCAGGCCGGCGTCGCCCATCGGACCGCCGAGGACGAACTTGCCCGTCGGGTTGACGAGCAGGCGGTAGTCGGTCGTGTCCAGGGTCGGCAGGTCGATCTCGGCGAGCACCGCATCGACGACCTGCTTCTTGATGTCCGGGGCGAGGAGGTTGTCCAGATCGATGTCGGCAGCATGCTGCGTCGACAGGACCACGGTGTCGAGCCGGACCGGGGTGTCACCGTCGTATTCGATCGTGACCTGTGTCTTGCCGTCGGGACGCAGGTACGGCAGCGTGCCGTTCTTGCGCACCTCGGTCAGACGGCGCGACAGGCGGTGGGCCAGCGCGATGGGGACCGGCATCAGTTCAGGGGTCTCGTTGGTGGCATAGCCGAACATGAGGCCCTGGTCGCCGGCACCCTGGCTGTCGATCTCGTCCTCGGAGATACCGCTGCGGCTCTCGTGCGAGTTGAAGACTCCGCCCGCGATGTCCGGTGACTGTGCGCCGATGGCGACGTTCACGCCGCACGACGCGCCGTCGAAGCCCTTGGTCGACGAGTCGTAACCGATCTCCAGGACCTTGTCGCGCACGATCTTGGGGATGTCGGCGTAAGCGGTGGTGGTGACCTCGCCCGCGACGTGCACCTGTCCCGTGGTCACGAGGGTCTCGACCGCGACACGCGCCTTCGGATCGTCGGTGAGGATGGCATCGAGAATCGAGTCGCTGATCGCGTCACAGATCTTGTCGGGGTGTCCCTCGGTGACGGATTCGCTCGTGAACAGGCGTGACGAGGTGGTCATCAGATCC